>JAEDKS010000223.1 GCA_016295665.1 Clostridia bacterium | reverse complement strand
GATATATACGACACGTCGAAGGACATAAAGCTGACACAGGCGGCGGCAGGTCACGTTAACCCAGACATGACGCTGAAACACTATGTCAAGGGACGGAAACAGAAGCAGAACACGGCGCAACTCATATCTGACCTTTATCAATCGTGATTGGAGGATAACATTATGTACACGGTTCACGACAGGCGGCTGGAACAATTTCTGTTCTTCCATGATATATTTTTCGCAAACTCCTACAAACTGTATGACGGTTCAACGGCGTGGGAGTATGCCGAAACAGAGGAATTTGAAAACGTGTTGAAAGAGTGGAAGGAAATTTTGCGAAAACGTGCAGCGCGAAAGGCAAACGGAACCTTCCAGCAAATAAACATAAAACGGACTGGTTTTTGACATTTCGACACACGTTCCATTAAACCCGCACAGCACAAGAGTTTGACGGTATGAGACGCACGCGAAATATGCCTGAAAAATTGACATTTTCGCCGGTTCGAATTCCATTAAATGGATAATTTGACAGTTTTTTGTGCTATCTGGCAAAGGCAAAGAACGGATTGTACATATTTTTGGCAGTTACATTCGATCCCAATCAGGGAAAGACCTACGACGTGACCAAGCCCGAGGGGCGGGACTACTTCCCTTCGGACATCGCTGACCTGCCCGTTTCCGAGGGGCTGAACGACCTGTTCCAGTTCCTGAACCCGGAGCTGGGCACGGACGGTCGCGTGGTGACCGCGGAGGACTGGGAGGCCCGCCGCGCTGAGATCGCTGACCTGATCCAGTACTACTACCTGGGCTACAAGCAGCCCACCAGCCCCGAGAACGTGTCCGTCCGCCAGTACCTGCGCATCACGCCCGGCTACTGGGAGTTCACCTCCGAGGGCTTCCGCATCGTGCCCGACGACATCTACGAGGTGGACGAGCCCTTCTACGGCGACGACACCCAGACCGGCGGCATGTACATCACCATCACCAACCCGGACACCGGGGTCTCCGCCGACATCTATGTCAGCAGCGTGTATGTGCCCCGCTACACCGACAGCGCCGAGCTGGCCCCCGGTGAGACCAACATTCCCGGGCCCTACCCCGTCATCCTCGGCATGGGCGGCAGCATCAGCGCCAACGCCCGCAGCGAGGTGCTGAAGCGCGGCTACGCCATCGTGAACCTGAACACCGGCTCCGTGTACTCCGACAGCACCTGGAACGACGAGAGCCCCGACGGCAACGCCAAGTACCGCAGCGGTGCCTACACCACCCTCTACCCCTTCGACCCGGCGGTGTACGAGTACAACTCCGGCGCGCTGATGGGCTGGGCGTGGGGTATGTCCCGGGTGATTGATGCCATCGCCGGCGGCGCCTATGACGGCGTGCTGGACGCCACCCGCACCCTTGTGACCGGCGTTTCCCGCAACGGCAAGGCGGCCCTGATCGCCGCGGCCTTCGACGACCGCATCTGCATCTGCGCCCCCTCCGACCCGGGCCAGACCGGTTCCGCCAGCTACCGCTACACCAATCAGGGGCAGCTGTTCAACTACCGCACCCCGAACGCCATGAACCGCGTCTACGCCCGCAACGAGAAGCCCAACAACGTGCTGGAGAACTCCGAGGCCCACTGGGTGAACAGCAAGGCCGAGGACTTCCGCTACAACGTAACCTCCCTGCCCTTTGATGCCCACAGCGTGGAGGCGCTCATCGCGCCCCGGCCCCTGATGCTCTTCACCGGCGAGGAGTTCGACTGGCTGGGCTCTCCGTCCAGCGTGCTGTGCATCAGCGCCGCCTCCGAGGTCTATGACTTCCTCGGGGCCTCCGGCAACATCGGCGTCCGCGTCCACGACGGGGCCCATGCCCTGCAGGATCGGGACGTGGCCTACATGCTCGCCATCATGGATCGGGAGTTCCGCCGTGGCGGCGAGGGTGACCTGATCGTCGAGGACGTGTACCCCACCACCAATCCGCCCAGCAACGGCGCGGGCACCTATGCCTCCATCGCGGACTTCTCCGCTTCCCCCTATGAAATCGACAGCTCTTACATTCAGTGGTCCAACCCCGGCAGGCACACCCTGTGGGTGGAGCAGGAGCTGCTCACCGCCGGCCTGCCCGCTGAGGTCATCGCCCACTCCGACGCATCCGAGGTCACCCTGACCCTGCCCGACGGCACCGCCCTCACCGCCCCCGTGACCGATGGCATCGCCGCCTTCGCGCTGGAGGATGTGCCCCAGAGCCGCTTCACCGTGACCGCCACGGGCGACAAGGACGCCAAGACCGTCCACTTCCAGTCCATGAGCCTCTCCGACGCCCTGCGCCACGGCATCACCAGCAACAACACCAACGGTGCCGAGCATCCCATCTACGGCTTCACCAGCCGGGTGGACGCGGACAGTCTGGAGATGTACGCCGACGGCGTGAAGCTGGAGACCTCCGTGAACGAGGCCACCGCCGACGGCTGGGTGCTGGACTACGGCGCCAAGGTCGAGACCACCGTCACCTACGATGTCATGACCCTGAAGCACCTGAAGCTGGCGGCCCTGCCCACCTACACCCTGGAGGCGTCCTTCGACAAGGCGCTGTACATGACGATGGAGCCCGCCGGCTCCGCCACGGATGACGCCCGCGAGCGTCCCTCCTGGGCGCCCTCCGATTCCACCGTCAGCGCCAACGCCATCTGGCCCATTTACCCCAACAACCTGGAGGACGACGGCGTCCGCGAGCCCCTGCCCGCCACGCCCACGGCCTTTGACACCACCCTGACCTTCTCCGGCGTGTCCGCCGACACCGGCGCATTCACCATCAGCTTCAGCGAGCCGGTGAACCCCCGCGAGTTCGGCATCGCCATGGACTTCGCCGAGCACTGGGAGCTGAACTGGACGGAGGATGCCCAGCAGGTGACCGTGACCATCGCCGACCCGCTGACCGCGGGCGACACCGGCAGCGTCATCATCTTCCGCCTGCGCGACCTGGACAACAACATGATCGGACAGGACGGCATCGCCGGCCCCATCTGCGCCCAGGTGACCGTGGAGTAACCCC
>JAEDKS010000222.1 GCA_016295665.1 Clostridia bacterium | reverse complement strand
AATGGAGCAAGCTACGACTAACCAAAACCCCAATCTCCCAAAAAGACAATAGGAAAAATCATCGCAGCGCTGCCCAAAAGAAAGAAGGAAGCCCGGGCACATCGCCCGGGCCTCCCCACCCACCTCAGTAGGTGCTCTCATGAATCTCAATATCCTTGTACCGGTTCATCCCCGTACCAGCGGGGATCAGCTTGCCGATGATGACGTTCTCCTTCAGGCCGAGCAGCGGGTCAACCTTGCCGCGGATGGCGGCCTCGGTGAGGACGCGGGTGGTCTCCTGGAAGGAGGCGGCGGCGAGGAAGCTGTCGGTGGCGAGGGACGCCTTGGTGATGCCCAGCAGAATGCGCTTGGCGGCGGCGGGACGGAGCCCCTGTTCGAGGGCCTGCTTGTTGGCCTTTTCGAACTGGAAGATGTCCACCAGCGAGCCGGGGAGCAGGGCGGTGTCGCCCGCGTCCTCGATGCGCACCTTGCGGAGCATCTGGTGCACGATCATCTCAATGTGCTTGTCCGCCACGGACACGCCCTGCAGGCGGTACACGGTGAGCACCTCCTTCAGCAGGTACTCCTGTACGGCCTTGACGCCGAGGATGCGCATCAGGTCGTGGGGGTTCACAGAGCCCTCGACGAGCTCCGCGCCGGCCTCCACGTGGTCGCCCTCCTGAACCTTCAGGCGGCTGCCGTAGGTGATCTGGTAGGCGCGGGTATCCTGCGGGTTGGCGTCGGAGGTGATCTGGATCATGCGCTTCTTGCCCTCAAGGATGGACACCCGGCCCGTGATTTCGGACAGGATGGCCTCGCGCTTGGGCTTGCGGGCCTCGAACAGCTCCTCGACGCGGGGCAGACCCTGCGTGATGTCCTCGCCGGAGGCGATGCCGCCGGTGTGGAAGGTACGCATGGTCAGCTGGGTGCCGGGCTCACCGATGGCCTGGGCGGCGATGATGCCGACGGCCTCGCCGATGTCGACCTTGCCGCCGTGGGCCATGTTCTGACCGTAGCACAGGGCGCAGACGCCGTTTTCGGTGCGGCAGGTGAGCACGGAGCGCACCATGGCCCTGGTGACGCCGTGGTTGACGCACAGCTTGGCCTTCAGGTGGTCGATGGGCTCATTGAGGTGGACGAGCACCTCGCCGGTGACGGGATCGCAGATGTCCTCGGCGGCGGTGCGGCCCCGCAGGCGATCCTCCAGCGGCTCGATGGACTGCTTGCCGCTCATGAGCTCCTGCACCTGAATGCCGCGCACGCGCTCGTTCCGGGCGGCGAAGCAGTCCTCCTCGCGGACGATGACCTCCTGGCTGACGTCCACCAGACGGCGGGTCAGGTAGCCGGAGTCCGCGGTACGCAGGGCGGTATCGGACAGGGACTTGCGGGAGCCGTGGGAGGACAGGAAGAACTCCAGCACGCTCAGACCCTCGCGGAAGTTGGCGCGGATGGGCAGCTCCACGGTCTTGCCGGAGGGAGAGGCCATCAGGCCGCGCATGCCGGCCAGCTGGGACACCTGGGCAGAGGAGCCGCGGGCGCCGGAGTCGGTCATCATGCGGATGGGGTTGAACTTGTCCAGGTTCGGCAGAATCTGGTCGCGGAGGCTGTGGGTGGTGTTGTTCCACAGGTCGATGACGCGCCCGTAGCGCTCGTCCTCGGTCATGCGGCCCGTGCGGTACATGTTGTTGATCTTGGCGACCATGGCATCGGCTTCCGCCAGCATGGTCTTTTTGCACTCGGGCACCTTGATGTCCGCCACGGACACGGTGACCGCGCCCACGGTGGAGTACTTGTAGCCGAGGGCCTTGATGCGGTCGAGCACCAGCGCGGTCTTGTGCTCACCCTGGGAGTGGAAGCACAGGTCGACGATGTTGGACAGCTGCTTCTTGCCCACCAGCTCATCGACCTCCAGCGCGAACATGTCATCGAGGCACTCGCGCTTCTTGAAGCCCATGTTCTGGGGGATGGCGTCGTTGAAGATCAGGCGGCCCAGGGTGGTGTCGATGATCTTGGAGCCAGTCTCACCGTTGAAGCTGCGCTCGATGCGCACCAGAATGGGCGTCTGCAGCGCGATCTGCCCCAGAGAGTAGGCCATCTCGGCTTCGTCCTGGTTGCGGAACATGCGGCGAACCTTCTTCTCGCCATCAGCGCCCCCGAGCCACTGGCGGGGATCATCCTCGCGGACGATGGTCAGGTAGTAGCAGCCGATGACCATGTCCTGGGAGGGCGAGATAACGGGCTTGCCGTCCTGGGGCTTCAGGATGTTGTTGTGGGCCAGCATCAGGAACCGGGCCTCAGCCTGGGCCTCCATGCTCAGCGGCACGTGAACAGCCATCTGGTCGCCGTCGAAGTCGGCGTTGAAGGCGGTGCAGGCCAGCGGGTGGAGCTTGATGGCCTTGCCCTCGACGAGGATGGGCTCAAAGGCCTGAATGCCCAGACGGTGCAGCGTGGGGGCGCGGTTGAGCAGCACGGGGTGGTCGCGGATCACGTCCTCCAGGATGTCCCAGATTTCGTTGCCGGCCTTGTCCACCTTGCGCTTGGCGCTCTTGATGTTGTTGGCCTTCTTCAGCGCCACCAGCCTTGCCATGACGAAGGGCTTGAACAGCTCCAGCGCCATGTACTTGGGCAGGCCGCACTGGTGCAGCTTGAGCTCGGGGCCGACGACGATCACGGAGCGGCCCGAGTAGTCCACGCGCTTGCCCAGCAGGTTCTGACGGAAGCGGCCCTGCTTGCCGCGCAGCAGCTCGGACAGGCACTTGAGCGTCCGGTTGCCGGGGCCGGTGACGGGCCGACCGCGCCGACCGTTGTCAATCAGCGCGTCCACGGACTCCTGCAGCATGCGCTTCTCGTTGCGCACGATGATGTCCGGCGCGCCCAGGGAGAGCAGGCGCTTCAGGCGGTTGTTGCGGTTGATGACCCGGCGGTACAGGTCGTTCAGGTCGGAGGTGGCGAAGCGGCCGCCGTCCAGCTGCACCATGGGGCGCAGCTCGGGGGGAATGACGGGCAGCACGTCGATGACCATCCACTCGGGCTTGTTGCCGGAGAGGCGGA
>JAEDKS010000221.1 GCA_016295665.1 Clostridia bacterium | reverse complement strand
TCGACTGCTGGTACGATTCCGGCTCCATGCCCTTCGCCCAGTGGCACTATCCCTTCGAGAACAAGGAGGTCTTTGAGAAGAACTTCCCGGCGCAGTTCATCTCCGAGGCCATCGACCAGACCCGTGGCTGGTTCTACACGCTGGAGGCCATCTCCACCCTGCTGTTCGACCGGGCGCCCTTCCAGAACTGCATCGTCATGGGCCACGTTCAGGACGAGGCGGGCCGCAAGATGAGCAAGCATCTGGGCAACGTGGTCAACCCCTTCGACATGCTGGACAAGTTCGGCGCGGACGCCCTGCGCTGGTACTTCTACACCACCACCGCGCCGTGGCTGCCCAAGCGCTTCTCCGAGAAGGCTGTGCAGGAGGTGCAGAGCAAGTTCCTTGCCACGCTGCAGAACGTGTATGCCTTCTTCACCATGTACGCCCAGATTGACGGCTTCGACCCGGCGGCCCATCCGCTGGAGCAGGTGGAAAAGAGCCTGATGGACAAGTGGATCCTCTCCCGGCTGAACTCCCTGATCGCGAAGGTGGACGCGGGACTGTCCGCCTATGCCATCACCGAGCCTGCCAACGCCATCCAGGACTTCGTGGACGAGCTGAGCAACTGGTATGTGCGCCGCTGCCGCAGCCGCTTCTGGGGCAAGGGCATGGCGGGTGACAAGGAAGCGGCCTTCGCGACCCTGTACCATGTGCTGGTGACCCTCTCGAAGCTCTGCGCGCCCTTCATCCCCTTCATGAGCGAGGAAATCTACCAGAATCTGGTGGTGAACAACGTGCCCGGCGCTCCGGAGTCCGTGCATCTGTGCGACTTCCCGGTCTGCGACCGGTCGGCGATCGACACCGACATGGAGGAGCAGATGGCTGCCCTCCGCGAGGTGGTCACCCTGGGCCTGAGCTGCCGCAACGCCGCCAACCTGAAGGTTCGTCAGCCTGCCGCCCATCTCTATGTGAAGGGCGCCAGCTTCACGGCGGACTACCAGGCGCTGTGCGAGGAGGAGCTGAACGTCAAGGAGGTCGTGTTCACTGACGACGCCCGGGCCTTCACCACCTACCTGCTCAAGCCCCAGATGCGCACCGTCGGCCCGAAGTACGGCAAGCTGCTTGGAAAGATCAAGCAGGCGCTGCTGGACATGGACGGCAACGAGGTGGTGGATGCGTTTGGTCGCGGCGAGAGCGTGACCTTTGAGGTGGACGGCACGGCGGTGACCCTGGCGGAGCAGGACGTGCTGACCGAGCCCACCCAGAAGCCCGGCTTCGTCGCGCAGCAGGACGGCGGCGTCACCGTGGTGCTGGACACCAACCTGACCGACGCGCTCATTCAGGAGGGCTATGCCCGCGAGGTGGTCAGCAAGCTGCAGAACATGCGCAAGGACGCCGGCTTTGAGGTCACGGACCGCATCGACGTGCGCTACACCTGCTCCGACAGGCTGGACGCAGCCATCCGGGCGGGCGCGGAGATGATTCAGCGCGGCACACTGGCGGTGACCCTGGAGCGCGGCGAGGCGGATGACAGCTTCACCAGCGCCGCCTGGCCCATCAACGACGAGAAGGCCGTGCTGGCGATCCGCGTGGCGGAAAAGGCATAAGACAACCGGATACAACGAAGGCAACATCGCGGGAGAGGCAGCCGGAAAACGGCACAGCCTCTCCCGTTTCCGTGCGGAGGAAGGCGCATCTCCGCCGGAGAAAAGCGGGGAGCGCACCGAAAAAGGAGCCCGTGCCCAGCGCACAGGCTCCTTCGTCATGACAGCATCATATCCAATCCGCTCACTGTGCCGCGTCCAGCCGCTCCTTGATCTCGCGGCCCTCCCGCAGCAGGTGGCGCATGCCCTCCCGGTCGTTGTCCCGGAGCGCATCCCGGTAGGCGGCAAGCCGCTCCACCAGCCCCTCCACCTCGGGCAGCAGGGCGTCCCGGTTGTCGAAGAACAGCTCCGTCCACATATCCTCGCTGAGCCGGGCGACGCGGGTCATGTCCGCGAAGCTGCCCGCGGAGAAGCCCCGGTGCTGCTCGGCCCGGGGGCACTTCACATAGGCGCTGGACACGATGTGGGCCAGCTGGGAGGTGAAGGCGATCATCTCGTCGTGGTTGGCGGGGGTGGTGAAGCGCACCTGACGGAAGCCCAGGTCAAGGAAGAAGGACTGCGCCTGCTGGAGCAGCGCCGGATCCTCGTCGCCCATGGGGGTCAGGATCATGGAGGCATTGTCGAACAGGTTGTCCCGGGCGTACTTGAACCCGGAGAACTCCCGGCCTGCCATGGGGTGACCGCCGATAAAGCGCCAGGCGGAGGCGCGGGCCATGGGCGCGATGGCATCGCAGATGACCTGCTTCACGCCGCCGCAGTCGATGATGAGCGCACCGGGCTTGAACAGTCGGGCGTGACCGGTAATCCAGTCGATGATGCCCTGGGGATACAGCGCCACCAGCACCAGATCACAGGTGCGCAGGGTCTCGTCGGTCATCTCGCCGTCGATGGCCTCCAGCAGGGTGGCCTGCAGGATGGTCTGCGGGTTCAGGTCGCAGCCGTACACGGTATGCGCTGTGTGCAGCTTGATGGTCTTTGCCAGGGAGCCGCCGATGAGCCCCAGGCCCACTACACCGATGTTCATAAGAGGGAACCCTCCGTTCTGCTGTACTGCGCCCCTGCATTTCGACATGGCATCGCGGTTTTCCTGCCTGGGAGGCTGCCGCGCTGCGATATTTCCCACAGCGGGGGAGGAACAGGCAGGAAATGGCGATTCCGCGTCGAAACCATGTAGCAGAACCTGCAGAAGGAGTTCATCGGAAAGGGTGACGAGCATGAAGGAAACGGGAGCCAAGATCGGCGAGGCGCGGTTTGCGCTGCTGCTGACGGGCCAGGATCTGCCCATTGCCGAGGCGGAGGCGCTGCTGGGGCTGAGACCCACGCGCATCGTCCGCGCCGGCGAGATCATCAATCAGGTGCCGGAGGTTCGGGCGGCGCATGACGAGTGGGTCTGCGCCATTCCGCTGCATCATCCCATGAGCGGAGAGCCTGCGCTGGATGCGCTGCTCCGCGCCCT
>JAEDKS010000045.1 GCA_016295665.1 Clostridia bacterium | reverse complement strand
CGCTTGCCCTTCTCGCCCGCCATGAGCAGGAAGGCGCCCATGGAGGCCGCCATGCCGATGCACACGGTGCGCACCTGCGGCTTGATGTACTGCATGGTATCATAGATCGCCATGCCGGCGGTGATGGAGCCGCCGGGGCTGTTGATATACAGGCTGATGTCGGCGTCCGGATCCTCCATTTCCAGGAAGAGGAGCTGGGCCACGACGGTGTTGGCGACAGCGTCGTCAATCTCGCCGGAGAGGAAGACGATGCGGTCCTTCAGCAGGCGGGAATAGATGTCATAGGAGCGCTCACCACGGCTGGTCTGCTCCACCACATAGGGGACGAGGGTCATGCGCTTACCTCCTTTGCATGCACGGAAGGTGCTTCCGTATTGTATGCGGCGGGCCGCCGCTTCATGCGCCCGGGGCGCGATGGGGGCGGAGCCGCGATTGGCAGAAGGAGCCAGGGCATTTCATGTCCTGACTCCTCCGCGTCATGATGGATGCCTCATCAAATTGTCGGGATTCACTCCGCGTCCTCGGCCTTGGGCGCCTCGGGGGCCTTTTCGGTCACGGTGGCGGTGGACTTGATCAGGTCAACGACCTTCTGCACGGCGGCGGTATCGGTCAGATACTCGCGCTGCTCGGCGGTCAGGGTCTTTTCGAACTGCTCCAGCTCCATGCCCATGCGCTCGGCCTGCTCGGCGATCTGCGCGTTGAGCTCCGCCTCGTCGGGCTCCAGCGCCTCAGCCTTGCGGATGGCGTCGATGACCAGCTGCACCTTCACGCGCTCCTGGGCCTGACCACGGTAGCTGTCCGCCAGCTGCTCGCGGGTCTGGCCGGTGTACTTCAGGAAGAGGTCCATGGTGAAGCCCTGGCGCTGCATGTTGCGCTCCATGTCGCGGAGCATGGCCTGCACCTGACGCTCCACCATCACCGGCGGAATGTCCACGGTGGCGTTGGCGGTGGCCTTCTCGACCAGCGCGTTCTCCACGGCGGCGTCGTTGTTCTTCTCGGCGCGCTCGGTCAGCTCCTTCACGATGTTCTCGCGATACTCGGCGAAGGTGGAGAAGTCGCTGACGTCGGCGGCGAAGTCGTCGTCCAGCTCAGGCATCACGGTGCGGGAGATGCTGTTCACCTTCACGTGGAACACGGCATCCTTGCCCTTGAGCTCCTCGGCGTGGTAGTCCTCGGGGAACTTGACGTTCAGGTCGCGCTCCTCGGCGACGCACATGCCGATCATCTGCTCCTCGAAGCCGGGGATGAACTGATGGCTGCCGATGGTCAGGCTCTGGTTCTCGGCGGTGCCGCCCTCAAAGGCCACGCCGTCCACGGTGCCGGCGTAGTTGAGGTTGACGCTGTCCCCCTCTTCCACGGGCCGGTCGAGCACCTCCTCGGTGCTGGAGACCTTGGCGCGATCCTGGTCGATGCGGGCGTCGATGTCAGCGTCGGACACGGTCTGCTTCTCGACCTCCACGGTCAGGCCCTTGTAGTCGCCCAGGGTGACCTCGGGGTACACATAGACCTCGGCAACGACCTTCAGATCCTTGCCGGAGCCGATCTCCTCCACGTTCAGCTCGGGGCGGTCAACGACCTCCAGCCCGGACTCGGTGATGGCGGCGTCGTAGGCATCGGGGAAAACGGCATCGAAGGCATCGTCGTAGAACACGCCCTCGCCGTACATATTCTCCACGACCTTGCGGGGGGCCTTGCCCTTGCGCCAGCCGGGGATATTGAAGCGGTTCCTGTTCTTCAGGAAGGCCTGCTGCATGGCCTTGTCGAACTCCTCCGCGGGAATGACGAAGGTCAGCTTCGCCTTATTGCCGGAAATCTTCTCGTAGGTGTAGCTCATTGAAAATGTTCCCTCCTGCGTCGTGGCGCTTCTGAGCGCCTGCTCATGCTGGTTCTCGTATGAACGCACAGCACATAGTGTACCACATTTCCCGCGCCGATGCAAGATGCGGACGCAAAAAAGAGCGGGAAATCAGCGAAAAGGGCGGCCCCGGAGCGCCAACCCGGGGCGGAATGTGCGCCCCCAAGGCTTGACAGGTGTCCGTTCTTGTTATAAACTGAAACCATCATACCGAAGCGGAGGTGTTTTCCATGACGCTGGAGGGACGGGGCAGCCTGTCGCAGCTGCCGGAGTGCATGGCGGCGCTGGGCATCCGCAGGCCCCTTGTGGTGGGCAGCCCGCGCTTTACGGAGCGCCTGGCGGTCGGGGGCGCGGCCTTTCACGGCTACCATGCCAACCCGGCCTTTGACGACTGCCGCGTGGGCGCCGCGCTGTACCGGCAGGCGGGCTGCGACGGGCTGATCTCCATCGGCGGGGGAAGCGCCATGGACACCGCCAAGGGCATCAAGGCGCTGCTCATCGCCCCGGACGAGGACGCGGCGCTGGCAAGCCGCCTGCCCCTGGAGGCGCATCTGCCCCACATCGCGGTGCCTGCCACCGCGGGCACGGGCGCGGAGGTCACGCCGGTGGCGGTGCTGTACATGGGCCGGGACAAGCACTCCGTGACCCATCCGGCGCTGATTCCGGAGGGCGTGGTGCTGGACGCCGCCCTGCTGGACACCCTGCCGCCCCTGCATCGGCGCACCTGCGCGCTGGACGCGCTCTCACAGGGCATCGAGAGCTGGTGGGCGGTCGCGTCCACGCCGGACTCCCGGCGCTGTGCGGAGGCCGCCATCCGGGGCGTTCTGGAGCATCTGGACGCCTATCTGGCGGGGGACGCGGCGGCGGCGGACGCCATGCTGCACGCGGCCTGGGAGAGCGGGCGCGCCATCGCGCTGACCCGCACCACCGCCGCCCATGCCATGAGCTATCAGATCACCCAGCGGCTGGGCGCGCCCCACGGCTACGCCTGTATGCTGACCCTACCGCATCTCTGGCGGCGCCTGCTGGCGGAGCAGCCCCGGGCGCTGGACGCGCTGGCGCCGGTCATGGGGCTGTCTCGGGCGGAGGAGGGGCCGGACAGGCTGCTGGCGCTGCTGCGGCAGCTGGACATGCCCCCGGTGCCAGAGCCGGATGGCGCGCTGCTGGACGCGCTGGCGGACTCGGTGGACGTGGAGCGGCTGGGCAACCATCCCCAGCGGCTGACCCGCGCCGACCTGCGGGCCATCTATGAGGAGGCGCTGCGATGAGCCGCCCCTTCCTGACCGGCGCCGACGACTACATCCGCTCGGTGACGGAGTTCATCTTTGTGGAGCACGAGCCCGCCCGGTGCGACGTGATCTTCATCCCGGGGGCCAGCCCCGCGCACGTGGCCCATGTGGACCGGGCCGCGGCGATGTACCGGGCGGGCCTCGCGCCCCTGGTGCTGCCCAGCGGGCGGTATGCCCTCGGGCGGGATTCCCTGAAGGGCGGGGGCTTTCCGACGGAGTGGGCGTGGATGCGGCACCGCCTGATGGAGGGCGGCGTGCCGGAGGAGGCCATCCTGCGGGAGGACGAGGCCACCTTCACCTGGGAGAACGCCCGCTTCTCCCGGCGCGTGACGGACGCGCTGGGCATCCGCGTGGCGCAGGGGATGCTCTGCTGCCGCAGCTTCCATGCGCGGCGGGCGCTCCTGTACTATCAGGCGGCCTATCCGGACACGGTGTGGCGGGTGTGCCCCGGCTATGAGCCCGGGCTGACCCGGGAGGACTGGTTCCGGACGAAGGAGGGCCGCGCCCGGGTGCTGGGCGAGGTGCGGCGGCTGGGCGACCAGATCAATGACGTGTTTGAGGAGATGCTCGGAGAATGACGATGCACGAGGGACACCGGGGCCGGATGCGGGAGCGCTTCCGCCGGGACGGGCTGGAGGGCTTCGCGCCCCATGAGGTGCTGGAGCTGCTGCTGTTCTACGGGCGCGCCCGGGGCGATACGAACCCCACGGCGCACCGGCTGCTGGACACCTTCGGCTCGCTGAAGGGCGTGCTGGAGGCGAAGCCGGAGCAGCTGATGACGGTGCAGGGCGTGGGCGAGGAGACGGCGACGCTGATCTCGCTGATGCTGCCCATGTTCCGCCGCTACTCCCTGTGCCTGTGCGAGGAGCGGCAGCGCTTCCCGGGGGTGGAGTCGCTCAAGACCTACTGCATCAACCTGCAGGCGGGCCGCCGGACGGAGCACTTCTATGTCATGGGCCTGAGCACGGACTACCGCCTCCTGGGGCAGCGGCTGATCGCCTCGGGCACGGTGACGGAGGTGTCGGCCTATCCGCGCCTGGTGGCGGAGGCGGCGCTGAACTTCAACGCCTATGGCGTGGTGCTCTGCCACAACCACCCGGACGGGCTGTGCGTCCCGTCCGCGGAGGACATCAGAACCACCCGGGCGATGAGCATCCTGCTGTCGGGGCTGGGCATTCATCTGCTGGATCATGTGGTGGTGGTGGGTGAGCAGGCGTACAGCATGCACGAGCACGGCGACCTGAGTGAGGAGCCCCGGCGGGAAAAGGTCTCCCTGGTGCCCGAGGACGGCAGGAGCCATCTGCTGCCCGAGCACGGTACGGGGAGAAGAAAGCGGAAGGAAACGGAGTCATGACAGGAAGAAAGCGGGGAGGGCGGCGCATCGTGGGTGTGATCGCGGCGCTGATCTTTGTGGGACTGGCGGTGTGGGGCGCCCTGATCGGCATGGTCTGGTGGCGGGAGAACCACATTCCCCAGACGGATTCGTATGATGCCATCGTGGTGCTGGGCGCGCAGGTGAAGGCGGACGGCAGCCTGTCGGTGCAGCTGCAGTGGCGGCTGGACGCGGCCTGGGAGGCGTGGCAGAAGCACCCCTGCCTGATCGTGACCTGCGGCGGGCAGGGCAGCGATGAGCCCGCGCCCGAGGGCACGGTCATGCGGGACTACCTGATGGCGAAGGGCGTGCCAGAGGAGCAGGTCTGCGCGGACACCGTGTCGGAGAACACCCGGCAGAACCTGCGCAACGCCCGGGCGCTGCTGGAGGCGCAGGGCGATGGCGAGACGCGGACGGTGCTGATCGTGACCAGCGACTACCATCTGCCCCGGGCCATGGCGCTGGCGGAGGATGAGGGGCTGCGGGCCACGGGGCTGGGCAGCCCCACCAAGCCGGAATACTGGCTGAAGAATCACGCACGGGAGGCCATCTCGTGGGTGAAGTACTGGCTGGAGAAGTACACGGGCCTGAGCCTGTGACGGAAGGAGCGCGGAGCATGACCGCACAGGAGCTGGCGAAGCGTTTGGAGGAATGCGGCATCCCCGCCCGGGCGGAGCTGCCGGAGCAGCTGGCGCGCTATCACGCGCTGCTGATGGACTGGAACACCCGGATGGATCTGACCGCCGTGACGGAGGAGGCGGAGATGATCGACCGGCACTACGTGGACAGCCTGATGCCCCTGACCATTCCGGGGCTGCTGCCCGAACAGGGCCGGCTGATTGACGTGGGCACGGGCGCCGGCTTCCCGGGGCTGCCCCTGGCGCTGGCCTGCCCGGAGATGCAGGTGACGCTGCTGGACGCCCAGCAGAAACGCCTGACCTTCCTTCAGGCGGTGCTGGACGAGCTGCGGGTGAAGAACGTGACGCTGGTGCATGCCCGGGCGGAGGACGGCGCCCGTCAGGAGGCGCTGCGGGAGCGGTTCGACGTGGCGGTCGCCCGGGCGGTGGCGCCCACGGCGGTGCTGGCGGAGTACCTGCTGCCCTATGTCCGGGTGGGCGGCAGGGCGGTGTGCTGGAAGGGCCCGTCGCTGGCGCAGGAGCTGGAGAGCGGGCGCCGCGCCTGTCATCTGCTGGGCGGCAGGCTGGAGGAGCCGGTGAGCTGCCCCATCCCCGGGCGGGACTGGCAGCATCTGCTGCTGCGGATGGACAAGGTCGCAAAAACCGCTCGACAGTATCCCCGAAAAGCCGGCACGCCGGGGCGCTCGCCGCTGGCATAGGGCGGCAGGCGTCCCCCATTTTCTCCCGAATGCGCGAAGAAAGCACAGAAACGGCCTGTCCCCGGGCGCGAAGCGTGACGAACGATTCCTGCCCCCGGGCGGCAGGTTTTTTCGTGCCGGAAACGAATGAATGGACGTGGAAAAGGACGGGCTTGTCCCGCGCAAGGAGATGAACCATATGGAGGAAATGAAGCGGCAGGACGCGGGCAGGACATGCTTTCTGCCCATGGACAGGATCGTGCCGAGGCAGGACGGGCCTATGACCCGGGCGGAGCGGTCGGCGCTGCGGGAGCTGGCGGATTCCATCCGGGAGGACGGGCTCATCCGGCCCATCACGGTGGAGCCGCTGCCGGACGGGCGGTACGGGGTGGTCAGCGGCAACCGGCGGCTGCAGGCCTGCCGGATGTGCGGCATGACCCACATCGACGCGGTGGTCACCTCCGCAGAGGAGCTGCCCGGGGGCGCGAAGCGGCTGCTGGAGCGGATCCGGCGGGGCGGTCTGCACTGCACGGAGGAGGCGGAGCTGCTGCAGACGCTCCACAGCCGGCTGGGCGTGTCGGTTCACGGGCTGGCGGAGGCGCTGCGCTGCGCTCCGGAGGACATCGAGCGCCGCCTGAGCCTGATGCAGCTGAGCGCCCCGGTGCGGCAGGTGCTGCGGGAGCGGAACGCGCCGGAGCGCGCCGCGGTGGCGCTGCTGCGGGTGCCGGACGAAAACGCCCGGCTCCGGATTGCCCGGCAGGTGAACCGGGAGGAGCTGGGCGTGCGGGATGTGGCGCTGCTGGCGGACAGCGCGGCCCGGCGGCAGGATGGGACGGAGCAGCCGGAGGCCCCTTCGGTGCCGCGCTGTGCCGATGGCCCCCACGGGGCCCGGGTGGTGGTGCGGGACAGCCGGCTGTACCTCAACGCCATCCGCAGCATCGTCGCGCAGATGCAGGAGGCCGGCATGCCCGCCGAGCTGCAGGAGCGGGGCGGGGGAGACGGGCTGGAAATGGTGGTGCGGCTCACGCAGCCCCGGCGGCGGATGCTCCGCTGTCACGCCAGCTCCAGCGCGCAGGCCAGATAGCGGTGACCGTACATGTGACAAAGCCCCAGCGGCACGAAGCCGAGGCGCTGATAGGTGCGCATGGCGGGCGGGTTGTCCGGGTGGACAAGCAGGCGCAGCACCGCGTAGCCCCGGGCGCGCAGCACGTCCAGCAGCTCCCGCACCATGGCCTGGGCCAGCCCCTGCCCCTGGTGCTCCCGCATGACCGCCACGCGGCACAGACAGACGGCGGGCCGGTCGTCCTCCGGGCAGAACACGGGCCGCACATCGTCCTCCTCCACGCTGACGGCGGCGATGATGCGACCCTCTCCGTCCCGCACGGCCCAGACGCGCCCGGCGGCGATGTCCTCCTCCGCGTTGTCCCGGGTGGGGTAGTCCGCGTCCCAGACGCACCCGGGCTGTCCCACCAGCGACTGGTACAGCCGGTGCAGTTCCCCGGCCTCTCCGGGCAGCACAGCGGTCAGCATAGCGCGGCCTCCTTCAGATAGTATTGCATGGTGGGCTCAATCCAGTACTGGTACCGGGGCCCGGGCACCTCCAGCGCCTTCATGCGCAGGTACATGGGGATGCCGTCGGCGGCGTCGTGCCACAGGTCGCACAGCACGGTGTCATAGCGCCCGGCGGGCGCCCGATCGGCAGCGTAGGTGAAGGCGTCCCCCTCCACCAGCGTCAGCTTGTCCCCGTGGGGAAAGCGCGGCAGCAGGTGGCGCTGGAACAGGTCAATCACCGCGGCGCTGCGCTCCACCACCGTGATGCTCTCCACCCCGCTTTGCCCGCTGGCATGGAAGGCGTAGTAGCCCAGCCCCAGCCCGTAGCACAGCACGTGGCCCCGGGCCTGCTCCGCCAGCGGACGGAGGGTGTTGATCTCGTTGGGCGTGATGGTCATCCACACCCGTCCCCGCTCCGTGAGCGCGGGGTAGCGGAAGCCCTCGTCGAACCAGCCCAGCTGCGGCAGCACCCGCCCCTCCGCGTCCATGCGGAAGTCATCGCAGACGAACAGCTCCATGGGCCGGTAGCGCTGCTGCTCCAGCTGGAAGCCGTCCGCCTCGCCCTCGGGCGTGCCCACGGCGCGCAGGTAGGGATCGGAGGCGTAGTCCTCCGGGCGCAGGCGGTGGAGCATCCGGGGCAGGTACTGCCGGTAGATGCGCGCATCCTCCTCCCGGGCCGTATCCAGCCCGCACCAGGCGCAGAGCAGCGCGGCGAAGGCCTCCTCCGGGCGCAGGCCGAAGTCCTGCGTCAGCTCCCGCAGGCTCTCCGGCGTAACGGCGCAGGGCGATTCGGTCAGATACCGGCTGATGAGGGCAAGCACGCGGGCGTTGTCGCGCCCCAGCTGGGTGTCAAGCATGGAGGAACCTCCTTTCCTGCCGATTACCATATCACGAAATCGGTCTTTTGACAACCGGAAAAGCAGAGGAAGAACGAAGCGGGCTCCTCCCGGCGGCGTGGCGCACGGTGCGCGGCACGCCTTTTTCCTGTGTGCGGGAGGATCTTGTAAAAGAAGCGCGGCGCCCTTTCCTCCCACCCCAAAGTGTGCTATAATGTATTTTGACTGATTGTAGCCTCAGGAGGAACGCCATGCTCGGGATCCTTTATCTGCTTGTGTATCTTGCCTGCGGTACGCTGTGCGTGCGGTGGCTGCTGCCCCGGCACGCGGTGCTCACCCGCTGCTGGCTGGGGGCATGCCTCGGCCTGTTCCTGATGATGTGGCTGCCGGCGCTCATGGCCTTTCCGCTGGGGTTCACCATGGCGGCGCACGGTCTGGCGCTGGTGCCGCTGACGCTGGTGACGGTCGGCTGCTTCCTTTTGCGGGACAGGCGTCCGGCCCGGGGCTGGGACGGGGACGAGACCCATCTGCTGGCGCAGCTGCTGCTGGTGGCGGTGCCGCTGACGGTGCTGTCGGGGTACCTCCAGTACACCCACAACTATCGCGTGGGCGCCGACGGCGGCTGGTATGTGGGCCAGTCCACCTACGGCGACCTGTCCATGCACGCGGCGTTCATCACGGGCCTGAAGAACGGCAGCTTTCCGCCGGAGTACCCCTTCTATCCGGGCAACCGGCTGTCCTATCCCTTCCTGATGGACACGCTATCCACCAGCTTCTACCTGATGAACTGGAGCCTGCAGGCCGCCATCGCCGTGCCCGGCACGCTGATGATGGCGCTGTGCTTCATGGGCGCGATGCTGCTGGCCCGGGAGATGACGCTGGGGAAAAAGACCGTGGTGCTCGCGGCGCTGCTGTTCTTCCTGAACGGCGGCCTGGGCTTCCTCTACGACTTCGACCTGGCGGGCGGCTACGAGGCGGACGGTACCCTGACCGTCTGGGCCCGCGTTCAGGACATTCTGCGGGGCTACTACAAGACCCCCACCAACCAGCCCGACCCCAACAACCTGCGCTGGTCGAACGTGATCGCGGATCTGATGATTCCGCAGCGGACGCTGCTGGGCGGCTGGTGCATGGTGTTCCCGTGCTTCTATCTGCTGTACATGGCCTTTGACCCCGGAAAGCGGGATGTGAGCGGCGGGCTTCGTCCGCTGGTGCTGCTGGGCGTGTGGGCCGGCGGGCTGCCGCTGATTCAGACCCATGCCTTCCTGGCGCTGGGGCTGTGCTCCCTGGGCATGCTGATCTACGACATGCTCCATGACCGGGACCGGGTCTGGCAGCTGCTGTGCTACCTGCTCTATGGCGGCATCGCGGTGGCGCTGGCGCTGCCGCAGCTCCTGTGCTTCACCTTTGGGCAGGCCTTCATGGAGGAGGGCGGCACCGCAGGGCATGCCTTCATCACCTTCCAGTTCAACTGGGTGAACAACCCGGGCGGCAGCGGCATGCGGGACACCTACCTCTGGTTCTACGTCAAGAACATCGGCCTGCCCGTGATCGGCCTGATCCTGGCGCTCTTTGAGCGGGACGGGAGGACGCGGCGGCTGTTCTCCGGCGCCTTCGCCATCATTCTGGCGGCGGAGCTGATCCGCTTCCAGCCCAACGAGTACGACAACAACAAGCTGTTCTACCTGGCGTGGCTGCTCTGCTGCATGATCGTGGCGGACTACGCGGCGAGGGTGTGGCGCAGGCTGAAGGGCCTTCGGGCGCGTCCGGTCATCGCGGCGGGGGCGGCGGTGGTGCTGTTCCTGTCCGCGGGGCTGACCCTGTGGCGGGAGTGCGTCAGCAACTATCAGGCCTTTGGGAGCGGCGCGGTGGAGGCGGGCGAGTGGGTGCGGGACAACACGGAGGAGGATGCGGTGTTCCTGACCGGAACGCAGCACCTGAACCCGGTGGATTCCATCGCGGGCCGCACCATCGTCTGCGGGCCGGATCTGTGGCTGTTCTGGCACGGCTTTGACACCGGCGAGCGCAAGGCGGAGATCAGCGCCTTCTACACCGACCCCTCGCAGGGCGGGGAGGTGCTGGAGAAGTACGGCGTGGACTACATCTATGTATCCAGCTACGAGCGCAGCAGCTACGCGGTGGACATCGCCGCGCTGAACGAGCGCTACGAGGTGGTGTTCCAGAACAGCGAGGCCACCATCTGGCGGGTGGCGGAGGAGTGACCATGGAGCGGATGCTGCTGTACTCCCTGGAGCGGCGCCGGGCCATCCGGCTGATGTACGTGGACGGCGGGGGAGCGCTCCGTCAGGTGACCGCGGTGGTCACCGCCATGAAGGACGGTCGGGTGAAGCTGTATGTGCTGCGCCCGCCGCAGGATCTGGAGATCAACATAAGCGACATCCTGTCCGCCGACTACCGCAAGGGCGACGAGGGACAGGAATGATGACGCGCGAAGGAGAGAGCATGACCGAAACCCCGACACAGCACGGCGGCGCGGCTACGGGCTGGCCGCTGGATGACCTGACGCCGCTGACGCGCCCCTGGCGACCGGATCCCTGGGGCTGTCTGCGGCCGCAGCCCACGGAGGGCCTGCTGCGCCTGGCGGCGGAGCTGGCCCACACCGCCTACACCATGGATGTGACGCCCTGGCTCCGGGCCGGCTGGCGGGACGTGACCATTCAGCTGGACGGCGACCTGACGGACGGCATCGCCCCCGTGACCGAGGGCAGGAACGCGCTGGAGCGCTTTCTGGCGGCGTGGAAGCTGCGGCGCATTCAGGCGAAGCTGAAGCAGCGGAAGCCCCTGGGGCAGATGCTGGGCGCCGTGCGGCAGATCAGGAGCAGCGACACGGGCAAGGCGGTGGTGCTGCTGCACCCGCTGCCGGATGGGCGCTACGCGGTCGCCATCGGCTTCATGGGCACCGGCGGGCAGGCCTACGACTGGATTTCCAACTTCCGCATCTCTGCGGAGGAGGGCACCCACCGGGGCTTCCTGCAGCTGTGCCGTCAGTTCGAGGCGAACGAGGAGGAGATCACCTTCCCCCAGACCGCTGCGGAAATGGGGCTGGAGAAGCTGACGCTGCGCCAGATTCTGGCGGAGTGCGCCCATGAGAACAGCCGCTTCCTGCTGTTTCTGGCGGGCCACAGCCAGGGCGCTGCGGTGCTGCAGGTGTGGACGCGGCGCAAGCTGGAGCAGGACGGGGTGCTGCCCCGCAGCATCATCGGCTGCGGGTTTGCATCGCCCTCCGTGGTCACGGGGGACGCGGTGCGCGCAGCCGGGGCCTATCCGCTGCTGCACCTGGTCAGCAGCGAGGATCTGGTGCCGCGCATGGGCGCCATGGTGCATCTGGGGGAGCTGCTGCTCCGCACGCCGGATGAGGCGATGCGCCGGGCCTGCTACGGCTGGCCCATGGACGGGGAGAGCTGCCGCCGCCGGGCCATGGTGCGGAACGTGACCGCCGCCATGACCGACACGCCCGCCAGTCTGGCGGTGCTGGCGGCGTACCTGCGCCTGCTGAGCACCTACCCCGTGGAGACGATCATGGAGAACCTGCGCTTCCTGCAGTCGGAGGCCCGGCCCGTGCGGAAGCTGGCGGGGGCGGTGGACGCGGGGGTGGACAGCCTGCTGGCGTATCTGGTGCGCCGGTGCGAGGCGGCCTGTCTGTCGATTTCGGGGCGTCCGCTGAATCCGGTGCGGGTGGCGCGCCTGGAGCGCCACCTGGCGTATCTGGCGGCCCGGATGGGCCTGAAGGGCGTCACGGAGACCCTCGCGCAGCTGGGCGGCGGCCCCCACACCATGGTCACGCGCCGTGGGGCGGAGCTGGGGGCCTATCCCTACCTCACCCTCCACGGCATGGAGGATGTGGTCTGCGCCCGGTGGATGACCGGCAGGCGTCCCGTGCTGATCCGGGAGGACGGTGGGGCGGAGCGGCGGTGCCAGCACCGCTGGCAGAACAGCCGACGCACGCGCCGTCTGCCCCACAGGAGCGCACCGAGAGAGCGGCAGGCATGCCGGAGCAGGGAGGAATACGAATGCTGACAACGTTGTACGGGGCCGGACTGATGGTGATGAGCCTCATCACCTTTGTGCTGATGGGCATCGACAAGCGCCGCGCCGTCCGGGGCGCGTGGCGCATCCGGGAGCGGACGCTGTTCCTGTGCGCGCTGCTGCTGGGCGGCGTGGGCGGCACGGCGGGCATGTACGCCTTCCGGCACAAGACGAAGCACCTGTCCTTCCGGATGGGCTTTCCGCTGCTGGGGGCGGTGCAGCTGCTGCTGCTTTTCTATCTGATGGCGAGGTAAGAGACAAGAGATGACGGACGAGCTTTTTTCCCCGGACGCGCCCCTGGCGGACAGGATGCGTCCGCGCACCCTGGAGGAGTTTATCGGACAGCGGCATCTGGTGGGCCCGGGCCGGCTGCTGCGCCGGGCCATCGAGGCGGACCGGCTGACCTCCTCCATCTTCTTCGGGCCTCCGGGCTGCGGCAAGACGACTCTGGCGTCCATCATCGCGCGGGCGACCCGGGCTGATTTCGTGCAGCTCAACGCGGTCACCAGCGGCGTGGCGGACGTGCGGGAGGTGCTGAAGAAGGCCCAGGAGCGGCGCACACTCTACGGGCGGCCCACCTACCTGCTGCTGGACGAGTGCCACCGCTGGTCAAAGGCCCAGAGCGATTCCATCCTGCCCGCCATCGAGCGGGGGATGATCCGCTTCATCGGCTCCACCACCGAGAACCCCATGATCGCCATGACCCCTGCCATTGTCAGCCGGTGCCGGGTGTTCCAGTTCCAGCCCCTGACCGAGGCGGATGTGCTGGAGGCCCTGCGCCGGGCGCTGAGCGACCGGGAGCGGGGCTTCGGCGCCATCCGGGTGGAGGCGGAGGAGGCGGCGCTGCGCCATATCGCCCATGTGGCGGGCGGCGACGTGCGCATGGCGCTGGGCGGGCTGGAGCTGGCGGTGCTGACCACCGCCGCCGAAGCGGACGGCATCATCCACGTGACCCTGCCCGTGGCGGAGGAGAGCATCCAGAAGCCGGTGCTCCGCTGCGATGAGAGCCTGTACTACGATATGCTCAGCGCCTTCTGCAAGTCCCTGCGCGGCTCGGACAGCGACGCGGCGCTGGCCTGGTTTGCCCGTCTGGTCTACGCCGGGGTGGATGTGCGGCTGATCGCCCGGCGGGTGGTGGTACACGCCAGCGAGGACGTGGGGCTTGCCAACCCCATCGCCATGCTGCAGGCGGAGGCCGCGCTGCGGGCCGTGGAGAAGATCGGCATGCCGGAGGCGCGGCTGTCGCTGGCGCAGGCCATCATCGCGGTGTGCGAGAGCCCCAAGAGCAACGCGGTCTGCGCGGCGGTGGAGGCCGCCTTTGCCGACGCGGAGAAGGGCGGCTTCGGCCCCGTGCCGCAGCACCTGCGGGACACGCACTATCAGGGCCATGAGCGCATCGAGAGCGGCAGCGGCTACCGCTATCCCCATGACTATCCGGGTCACTGGGTGAAGCAGGAGTACATGCCGCCGGAGGTGCGGGGCCATCGCTACTATCAGCCCACGGAGATGGGCCACGAGGACACCATCCGGAAGAACCATCAGATCAGGGAGGCGAAGCGGTCATGAGGGAAGGCAGCGGGGACAACGCCCGGGAGCGGGGCATGCGCCTGAACGTGCGCAAGGCCGCGTGGCTCTCGATCATCGCCAACGGGCTGCAGATTCTGCTGGTGGTCGTCATTGCGCTGTATGTGCTGTTTTCGGACAGCCTGCGGCTCGACGTGCACCTGATGCGGGCCATGGTGCTGGTGGCGGCGCTGGTGGTGGTGATCGGCGCGGGGGTGGACATCCGCGACGCGCTGACTGCGGGCAAGCTGGTGGAGCGCATGGACGACATGAACGACACCATCGGCAACATGGAGCAGCTCAACAACACCCTCCGCTCCCAGCGCCATGACTTCCTGAACCATCTGCAGGTGGTGTACAGCCTGATGGAGATGGGGGAGACCCAGGAGGCCAACGCCTACATCGAGAAGGTCTATGGTGCCATCACCTCCGTCAGCCGGGTGATGAAAACCGCCAACCCCGCCATCAACGCGCTGCTGCAGGTGAAGGTGGCGGCGGCGGAGAAGGCGCGGGTGAAGGTGGAGATGAACATCCAGAGCAGCTGGAAGAACCTGCCCATTCCCGGCTGGGAGATGTGCAAGGTGCTGGGCAACCTCATCGACAACGCCCTGGACGCGCTGCAGGAGGTGGGGCCCTCGGAGCGGCGGCTGTCCATCACCCTGACGGAGGATCTGCATGCCTTCCGCTTCGCGGTGAAGAACACCGGCCCCATGATTCCCCTGGGCCGTCAGCAGGCTATCTTCCAGCCCGGCGTGACGACCAAGGCCACGGGCCACGGCATGGGCCTGTACATCGTTCGGCGGGTGCTGACCGAGCAGGGCGGGGACATCACGCTGGAATCGGACGGCACGGGAACCTGCTTCACCGGCTGGCTGCCCAAGGAGCGGGAGCTGCATGGGACGGAGCCCACGGCGTAAGCGCCACGCGGCGGAAAGGAGGACGCGGGATGGAATCGACCCGGGTGCGCATCACGCCGCCCCACCTTCGCTGCCTGCTGCCCTGCGCCGCGCTGTGCCTGATGCTGGGCATCCTGCTGGGCGCGGGTCTGCCCACGCCCTGGTGGCTGCTGCCCGCTGCGGCGGGCGCGCTGCTGGGTGCGCTGCTCCTGCGGGCCTGGGGACGCACGGCCGCCGTGCTGCTGCTGACGGTCTGCGTCGGCGCCATCGGCGGCTGGATGTCCCTGCATCCCGCCCTGCCGGAGGAGGGCACGGCGAAAGTGTCCGGCGTCGTCGCGGAGGAGCTGCGGGAGGGCGCCAACGGGCAGGTCAAGACCATCCTGCGGGACGTGACGCTGAACGGAAAGCCGATGGGTGCCGGGCTGTACTGGAGCTTCTACCCCGAGGCGGTGCCTGAGGGCCTGACGCCGGGCATCCGCGTGACCTTCACCGGCAGCGTCTATCATCCGGACGGCGCCGAGAACCCCGGCAGCTTTGACTTCCGGGTGTGGCTGCTGCAGCAGGGCGTGACGGCGGGGGTCTACGGGGATGACGCGCTGAATCTTGGCACCTCGCCGTCCGGCCTGACGGGCCATCTGGCGGCGCTGCGCCACCGGCTGTCCGGGCAGCTCATCCGCGTGATGGGTGAGGAGGCGGGGGCCTACGCCTCCGCCATGCTGCTGGGCACCCGGACGCTGGTGCCCGGCGAGGATCAGGATGCGTTCTATGCCCTGGGCATCGGGCACATCCTCTCGGTCAGCGGCTTCCACGTGGGCGTGCTCTGCGGGGTGCTGATGCTGCTGCTCCGGCGGCTGCGGCTGCCCCGGCGGTACCGTCTGGTGCCGCTGGCGCTGCTGCTGGGCTTCTACGCCCTGCTCACCGGCTGGCATCCGCCGGTGGTGCGTGCGGCGCTGCTGGTGCTTCTGGGCGAGGCGATGGCCTGCGCGGCGAGACCGCGCCTGAGCCTGCACCTGCTCTCCGCATCGGCGATCATCCTCCTGCTGCTCTCCCCGGTGCAGCTCTTTGGCCCCAGCTT
>JAEDKS010000044.1 GCA_016295665.1 Clostridia bacterium | reverse complement strand
GCCCCGACACGCTGGCGCTGATCCACCGGCGCACCGCCGGGGAGCTGCAGGCGGCCTTTGGTGCGTACCTGCCGGAGGCCACGGTGGCGGATTTCCTGGAGATGGAGGTGGGCACGGCGGGCATGATGCGCGCCTACATGGCCTGCCGCTGCACGGCGGCGTTCCCGCTGGAGCGGAAGATACGGCGGTTTCTCACCATGAGCCTGGGCGCGTACCGCGTGCCGGAGGATCAGCAGGCGCAGATCATCGCCCATGTGGCCACGCTGGACATGCAGGCGCTGGCCCGGCGCGTGGTGGGCGCGCTGTTTGAATCCCTTTCGACGGAGTTTTCGCTCTGAATGGATATAGATATGTAAGTAGGTCATGGGTATGAAGAAATGGTGGGTCGGACTGCTGCTGATGGCGGTGGCGCTGGTGATGATCCCGGCGACGGCGCTGGCGGAGAAGGGTGCGGGCAATTTCATCACGCATTACTGTCCGCAATGCAATGAATAGCCGATGGGCATATGCCTGTACAGTGCGCTGTAATAATCCCGGACAGCCTGATCAGAAGAAAGATCGTTATGATACTGCGCAGGATGGCGGTGATACTCGGCCAGCATTTCATCCAGCGCATGCTGGGCCTCCCGGATTTCGCGCAGAGGGCCCAGCCTCTCGTTCTTCAGATGACAAATCTGAACCGGCTGAGGGGTGGCATGTTCACCGTGGCGGTTGCAGCGCCCGGCTGATTGCACAATGCTGTCCAGCCCTGCGGACAGGCGGATGACAGCGCCAAAGCTGATGTCAACGCCGGCTTCAATCACCTGGGTGGACACACAGATGAGCGGCGTTCCCGCTTTCAATGCAGCGGTTAGTTCTGTAAGCACCTCCTTGCGGTGCGCCATGCACATGCCGGCAGACAGGTGATAGAGCGGCAGAGGGGTCATGTCGGCAAGCCGCTGGTAAAGCTCCGCCGCCTCCCGCTTTGTGTTGCACACAATGAGCAGATTGCCGCTTGTATCAAGCATGGACACCGCGCTGGTGGCGAGCTCGTCCATGTCACACAAGCCGGCATCTTCGATGACGGTTCTGCGGAAGAGCGGTGCGTACCGGGCATAGAGCTCCTCGCTGATCAGCCGTTTGCTGGGCAGCATTCTGTGCTGGACATACCGATTGTCAAAGGCAGGCTGCGTCGCGGAGCAAAGCACGATGGTTGTGCCGCAGCACTGAGACAGGAAATTGACCGCACAGTTAAACATGGACAGCATTTTGGGCGGCAGTGACTGCACCTCATCAACGATGATGACGCTGTTGCAAAGACAATGAAACCTTCGGACAGAGGCCATTTTGCCGCTGAACATCGTTTCCAGCAGCTGCACGAAGGTGGTGATGATGATGGGGGCGTCCCATGTTTCCTGCAGAAGCTCCGTCTGCTTCAGTTCCTCGTCGGACATATCATCCCGGACGATGTTGGAGTGATGCTCCAGCACGGAGATGCTGTCACCTGCGGCGGCGCGAATGACATCGGCATTCTGTTCCAGAATGGATAGCAGAGGGGCAACGTAGAACACATGGCGCATACGATGCCTTCGGGCGTGTAGAATGGCGAAGCGCAGGGCGGTGAGCGTTTTGCCGCCACCAGTCGGCAGATCGAGGCGGTACAATCCCGGTGGAAGATCAGCTGCCTGGGCGCAGCTCGCAGAAAATTCGCTGCGGGCCCGCTGGATGGGCGTGCTGTCAGGGAACTGCCCGATGTATGCGTTGAGCTGCTCGGCACATTGATCCCAGGAGGGAAGCGTGTTTGCGGGGATGGGCTGATTGTCCATAAAGCAGCGGGTGTCCGTACGGTCGGCATCCACAACGGCAGAGGTGATGAGCCGCGACAGCAGACTCAGGGCAAAGAGCACTTCCTCGTAAGATTGCTTCCAGCTGCCGATTCGTTGCGTGTAGAAACGGCAGATTTCCCGCTCAGCCTGTGTGTATAGCTGTCTGACCTCGTCGGCTGAAGCACACTCGGCATGAAAGGCTTCCATGGCGCGCTTGTCATAGTCAGGCTGGTGATTCAGCCGATGGTCGAATCCGCCCTGATGATATTCGTTCCACAGGTCCAACAGGCCATGATGACTGCCAATGCTGATGGCCAGAAGCTCCGAAGCCAGATCCCCCAGGGGAAGGGAACCATCATGGGAATGGAACTGCTCCAGCATGTAGCGAACGCCTGAAAAGGTGTGGATGACACTTCCCCTTACTACCTTCTCACCGCGGCTGGCTCGATCAAGATAGGTGCGAAACTCCTCGGTATATTTGCCAAGATCATGCAACAGCCCCGCAATTTCCCCCGTGGCGACCAATTCCAGCGGGGACAGGAAGTCCTTCGCCAGTGCGGCGACAGAACGGGCATGCTCGGTGCAGGTTTGAATACGGTGCCGGGAGCTTAGTGGATCAATGGAAATATGAGCAGGATACATGGTTGCTTCTCCTGTGCTGGTCGTGCGTAACAGTACAATCTGTCATTTCGTTAACATGATAGCACGAAGCGATGGAATCGTCAAGGCGAACTGCATGATTTTCTGTTCTGTATGGTGTTCGCCTCAATTCCCGGACGAAACGCCACGGTGGCATTGACTTTGGAAATTCATCCCCAAAATATAGCGCGCCCCCGGCCTGTCAGGGCCGGGGGTGCGTCGGTGCGGGTTACTTGGCGTACTCGGTGGAGCGGGTCTCGCGGATCACGTTCACGCGAATCTGGCCCGGATACTCCATTTCCTTTTCGATGCGCTTGGCGATCTCCTTCGCCAGCACGCGGGTGCCGTCGTCGGTCACGTCGTCGGGCTTGACCATGATGCGAACCTCGCGACCGGACTGGATGGCATAGCAGCGCTCCACGCCCTCGAAGCTCATGGCGATCTCCTCCAGCTTCTCCAGGCGCTTGATGTAGTTCTCCAGGCTCTCACGGCGAGCGCCGGGACGCGCGGCGGAGATGGCGTCGGCGGCCTGAACCAGCACGGCTTCCACCGTCTGGGGCTCCACGTCGTTGTGATGCGCCAGGATGGCGTGAATCACGTCGGGGCTCTCGTGGTACTTGCGGGCCAGCTCGCCGCCCAGGGTCACGTGGGTGCCCTCGGCCTCGTGATCCACGGCCTTGCCGATGTCATGCAGCAGGCCGGCGCGCTTGGCAAGCTGGACATCCGCGCCCAGCTCTGCCGCCATCAGGCCCGCCAGGTGGCTCACCTCGATGGAGTGCTTCAGCACGTTCTGACCGTAGCTGGTGCGGTACTTCAGGCGGCCCAACAGCTTGACCAGCTCGTGGTGCAGGCCGTGCTGATTCGTCTCGAACACGGCGTTTTCGCCGGCCTCGCGAATCTGGTTCTCGACTTCCTTCTTGGCCTTCTCCACCATCTCCTCGATGCGGGCGGGGTGGATGCGACCATCCTGAATCAGCTTCTCCACGGCGATGCGGGCGATCTCGCGGCGGACGGGGTCGAACGCCGAGACGATGATGGCCTCGGGGGTGTCGTCGATGATGAGGTCAACGCCCGTGGCGCTCTCCAGCGCACGGATGTTGCGTCCCTCGCGGCCGATGATGCGGCCCTTCATGTCGTCGTTGGGCAGCGTGATGACGCTGACGGTGGACTCCGCCACATGGTCGGCGGCGCACTTCTGAATCGCCAGCGCGATGATGTTGCGGGCCTTCTTCTCGCCCTCCTCCTTGGCGCGGGCCTCGATGTCCCGTACCGTGGCGGCGGCGTCGTGGAAGGCGTCCTTCTGCACACGCTCCACGATGATCTGACGCGCCTCGTCCTGGGTCATGCCGGCGATGCGCTCCAGCTCGGCCTCCTGCTTCTCGTGCAGGGCCTTCACATCGTCCTCCATGGACTGGATGTCGGCGGCCTTCTTATTCAGGCTTTCCTCCCGGGCCTCCAGGTTGTCGGCCTTCTTGTCCAGGGTCTCCTCGCGCTGCGTCACGCGGCGCTCGCTGCGCTGCAGCTCGGCGCGGCGCTCACGGATCTCGCGCTCGTTTTCGCGCATCTCGCGCTCATTGGCAGCCTTTTCCCGGTCATTTTCCGCCTTGGCCTTCAGAATCTCTTCCTTGGCTTCCAGCACCTTTTCCTTCTTGTACTCGTCGGCCTTGCGAACCGCGTCATCGTACAGGCGCTTGGCGTATTCCTCAGTGCGGCCGATTTTGGTTTCGACGACCTGCTTGCGATACAGGAAGCCCGCCGCTCCGCCGGCAGCCGCACCCACCAGCACCAGGAGTACTACGATGTACCATTGCATTTGTTTCCCTCCCTTTCTGTTTTTTTGTTGCTTCACGCGTTGATTTCCTTCAAGTACATCGGACTGTCGCCGCCTTGCAGCACAAAAAGCCATGCCGGTGCTTCGCACCGCACGGCCCCGCGCCGCTCTCAAGAGCATCCCAACCATGCGCTATCGGTCAGCAGGCACGCCTTCGGCAGGCCCGCGCTTCACAAAAACCACGTCAAGGCAGACCGGGGCTTACAGGAGAAGCCACGCGGGCCGCCACGACAGGGAGAACTCGCCTCCCGATGCAATTTCTATGCAGCCAACCGGCTCCGGGGGAAGCCAGCTGCCGAACAAAGCACGCCGCTGCCATCGACACGCGGCATGAACAAACAAAGGGGATGTTTATCATAAGCGGCGTGAATGGCACCATCGGAACCATTCAACAGCCGACCATTCATATTGTAATGGCATTTTTACCATCTGTCAAGGGGAAAAGGACGCACTTTTTGGCTACAATCACCAAAAGGCTCTACGTGGATGAAATTCAGAGCTTCCCCTGCTCCTGCGCCCGCTTCGCCACCTCGTTGGTGTCGAGGCTTGTGCGGTACACCACGAAGCGCTGAAAGAGGAACTCCGTCACGAAGTTGATGAGCAGGTTCATGGCCTCCACCAGCCAGTCGTGCACGCCCGCT
The DNA here is from genome assembly GCA_016295665.1 of Clostridia bacterium. Taxonomy (GTDB): domain Bacteria; phylum Bacillota; class Clostridia; order Christensenellales; family Aristaeellaceae; genus HGM11604. Next base: position 10,932 of record JAEDKS010000044.1, on the reverse strand, counting down.
TCGCTCAGCGCGGTGCCCCACCAGCCCGAGGCCGGCGTGAACACCACATAGTACAGCGCCACCAGCGCCATGGAGCGGGTCAGGCTGGCGTCGGAGCGGAAGGTGTACCGGCGGTTGAAGGTGAAGTTCCACAGGACGCTCAGAATCAGCGACGGAACGTGGCTCATCCAGTAGCTCTCCAGCCCCAGCACATCGTGCAGCAGCGCGAAGGACACCACCTGAATGATGCCCGCCGAGATGGAAAACAGGGTGAACTTGACCGCCTGCCAGACTGCTTTCTTCCGCATGGCTCCATGCCTCATTTTCATTCGTCATTCGTTCGTCTGGGGACGTCCCGCAGGAGCACCGTCTCCAGATAGTCCGCAACGCCGTCCTCGTCGTTGCTTCCGGTGACCGCGTCCGCGGCCTGCCGCACCTCCTCCAGGGCGTTCGCCACGGCGATGCCGGTGCCGCAGAGCTGTATCGGCTCCAGGTCGTCCTGGTCGTCCCCGAAGTACACCGCGTCCTCCGGCGCGAGGCCAAAGGCGCGCAGCATGGTCAGGATGCCCTGCCATTTGGTGGCGCGCCGGCTCATGATCTGCAGGAGCGAGCCGTTCGCCAGCGTGTGGTAGGTGTCCGGCGTCAGCACCGACGTCAGCGGCCCGGGAAAGGGCCGGTCGGGGCTGCTGACCAGCAGCTTGTAGACCGCCGTGCCGTCCGGCGGCGGGAGGAGCGGGTCACAGACCGTGGCGTCCCACTCGGGGATGGGCCGGTTGGACAGGATGCCCGCCTCCGTCTCCATGGAGATGACCGCCCCGGGAAAGGCGGAGAGCCGCTCCAGCAGGACAGGCACGCTGCCGTGGGGAATGGGCCGCACCTCGGCGCCGCTCGGCAGGAGCACCCGGGCGCCATTCAGCGTGGTGACCGCGTCGAAGGGAACCTGCGACAGGTACGCGCCCAGGGTTCGCTCGGGGCGGGCCGTGGCGACCATGAGCGGCAGACCGGCCTCATGGCAGCGCCGCAGCACCCGGACGGTGCGCCCGGAAAGTGTTTTGTCCGTGCGGAGCAGCGTTCTGTCCAGGTCGGTGATGATGGCCTTCATGTCCTCCGCACATCCCCCTTCCGGATCGTCACACCAGCCGCAGCGCGGGCTGCGCGTTCAGCGTCAGCGGGGCGATTTCGCCCTTCAGCAGCCGCCAGTAGGCCGCGGAGCCGATCATGGCGCCGTTGTCCGTGCACAGGTCGAGGCGCGGCATGTACAGCGGCAGACCCGCCGCCTCGCATTTTTCCTGCATCATCCGCCGCAGCAGCCGGTTGGCGGAGACGCCGCCCGCCAGCGCCAGCGCGGGGGCGTGGGTCTCCCGGGCGGCGAGCATGGCCTTGTCCACCAGGCTGGAGACCACCGCCCAGCGGAAGCTGGCTGCCATGTCCGCCTTCGGCAGTTCCTTTCCCTGCATCTCCAGCTTGTTGGCGGCGTTCAGGAAGGCCGTTTTCATGCCGGAGAAGCTGTAGTCATAGCGCCCCTCCGCGTGGGGATGGGGCAGGGGCAGCGCGTGGGGGTCGCCCTCCTCCGCCAGCGCGTCGATGCGGGGGCCGCCGGGATAGGGGAGCCCCAGCACCCGGGCTGCCTTGTCGAAGGCCTCGCCCGCCGCGTCGTCCGTGGTCTGGCCCAGCAGGTGATAGGTGCCGTAGTCGGTCACGTTCACCAGATGGCTGTGTCCGCCGCTGACCACCAGGCACAGGAAGGGCGGCTCCAGCGCCGGGGAGGTCAGATAGTTGGCGGAAACGTGCCCCTCGATGTGGTTGACGGGGATGAGCGGCTTGCGCAGGGCGTAGCTCAGGCCCTTCATGCAGCTGACGCCCGTCAGCAGCGCACCCACCAGCCCGGGGCCGCAGGTGACCGCCAGGGCGTCGATGTCGTCAAAGGTCATGTCCGCCGCCCGCAGCGCCTCGTCGATCACCCGGTCACAGGCCTCCACATGGGCCCGGCTGGCGATCTCCGGCACCACGCCGCCGTAGAGCGCGTGGAGGTCGATCTGGCTGAACACCACGTTGGCGCGGATGACGCGCCCGTTTTCCACGATGGCGGCGGCGGTCTCGTCGCAGGAGGTTTCCAGGGACAGGATGCGCACGGTGGGCTGATGACGGATTTCGTCCAGCTTCCGGCGCATTTCCGATTCAAAGGTCATGGTCTTTCACCCTGATGTACAGATTTTCGCCAGCCCAGCCACAGGGCGATTCCCAGGGACAGCAGCAAGCCTGCGCCCCACAGCACCCCGATGACCGCGGCATAGTGGATGAAGAAGGATTGCGGCATGAGCCGGATGAGCAGGTCGGTGGCGGGGTTCAGCATCCACAGCCCGTTGTCGAAGGACAGGCGGTGGAACAGCAGGAACAGCCCCGTGAAGTCCACGCAGCCCCACACCCCCAGCGCCGCCACCGCCAGGAGCACCAGCCCCGCCCCCGTCGCGAAGCCCCGGGCAGCAGCGCGTCCCCGGCGCAGCAGGAGCAGCGCCGCCGTCAGCGCGACCAGCCCGCAGAGGCTCAGGAGCATCACCTGCCTCTCCAGCACGAACAGCGCCCGGCAGTCCGCCATGTGCTGCTGCTCGTAGTCGTGGAACAGGGGGTGCGCGGTGCCGTCCGCGCCCATCAGCGTGTACTGGAACGTGTCCACATCGCCGGACAGGTAGCCGGTGATCATGGCGGCCATGTCCGGGTACGCCTCCTCCGGCAGGCCGGTTTCCTCAGCGGGGGCGTGGCGGAGGAACATCTGCGTCATCAGCGCCGCGCCGGTGCCGCAGCCCTCCAGCAGCACGCTCAGCAGCAGCAGCGTGACGCACAGCGCCGCCAGGAAGCCTGACAGCGCTGCGAAAAATCGTCTTGTCATTACTGCATCTTCAGATAGGCGGTGACGAAGCCGTCCAGCTTGCCGTTCATCACGTCGTCAATGGCGCCCACCTCGTAGCCCGTGCGGTGATCCTTGACCATGGTGTAGGGCTGGAACACGTAGGAGCGGATCTGGCTGCCCCACTCGATCTTCTTCATCTCGCCCTTGATGTCCGCCATCTGCTGCTCACGCTCGCGCTCGCGGATTTCCAGCAGCTTGGCGCGGAGCATCTTCAAGCAGGTTGCGCGGTTCTGCACCTGGTCGCGCTCGGTCTGGCAGCTGACCACGATGCCGGAGGGGAAGTGCGTCATGCGCACGGCGGAGGAGGTCTTGTTCACGTTCTGTCCGCCGGCGCCGGAGGAATGGTAGGTGTCCACGCGGACGTCCTTCATGTCGATAACGATGTCGCCCTCGTCGTCGTCCAGAATGGGCGCCACGTCCAGCGACGAGAAGGAGGTGTGTCGGCGGGCGTTGGCATCGAAGGGGCTGATGCGCACCAGCCGGTGCACGCCCTTCTCGCCGCGCAGGTAGCCGTAGGCATGGTCGCCGTCCACCTCGAAGGTCACGCTCTTGATGCCGGCCTCGTCCCCCTCCAGGAAATCCAGCACCTTGATGGTGAAGCCCATGTTCTCACAGTAGCGGGTGTACATGCGGTAGAGCATCTGCGTCCAGTCCTGCGCCTCGGTGCCGCCGGCGCCCGCGTGGAGGGACAGCACGGCGGGCTTGTCGTCGTAGTCGCCGCGCATCATGGTCTCCAGCGTCAGCTGGTCGGTGTGCTCCTGCAGCTGCGCCAGCTCGCCCTCGATCTCGCCCGCCATGTCCTCGTCGTTCTCCTCCTGCGCCAGGGACATCATGACCTCCACGTCGTCGGCGGAGGACAGCAGCTTCTCGTAGTGGGCCACCCGGTTCTTCAGGTTGCCCAGCTTCTGGTTCACCTTCGTGGAGCGCTCCAGATCGTTCCAGAACTCGGGCTGGTTCATCTCCTCGCTCAGCTCGCTGATCTGCTCCCGCAGGTGGTCGATGTGCAGCGCCTCACCCGCTTCGCCCAGCGCCTTGCGGATGCCCTCCAGCTGGCTCCTGTATTGGGAAAAATCCATCATGTGATGTTACCTCTCTTTACGTTCGTTCCTGATGGTCTGCGGTGTGTGGGGGCGGGCGGCGTTACAAGAAACCGGTCGTGCGCTTTCTGCTCATGCTTCACGCGTCCCTGTTCTTTCCGCAGCAGTTCTTGTACTTCAGGCCGCTGCCGCAGGGGCAGGGATCGTTGCGGCCCACCTTGTCCGACGCCTTCACCCGCCGGGGCTGCGGCGCGCCGCCGGGGTTGGGCAGCTGGGGCGCCTGGGGCCTGGCCTGCTCCCGGCGCTCGGGGGTGCGCTCCACCCGCGCCTGGTACAGCTGGCGCAGGGTGTCCTCCCGGATGAGGTAGTTCAGCTCCTCGAACATGTGACCGGCCTCGATCTGGTACTCGGTCACCGGGTTCTTGCCGGAGTAGGCGCGGTAGCCGATGCCGTCGCGCAGCTGATCCATGGCGTCGATATGATCCATCCACCGGCGATCCACCGCCCGCAGCAGCATCACGCGCTCAAACTCGCGCATGTCCACGCCGATCTCGCCCAGCAGCGTCTCCCGCTCCTCGTAGAAGGCGCGGGCATCCGCCTTCAGCGCCTCGGCAAGGCCCGCCTTGTCCTCGTTCTCCACCAGGTACTTGTGGCTGTCCATGAAGCCGTGGCGGATGCACAGGTTCTCCACATACTGGGTGAAGGCCTGCACGTTCCACTCGGCGCTGTCCTCGCCCTGCAGGTCGCGGGCGATGGCGGCGTCGATCAGCTTGTCCGCCATGCCCAGGATGTTCCCGCGCACGTTCTCGCCCATGAGCACCCGCCGGCGCTGACCGTAGATGACCTCGCGCTGCTTGTTCATCACGTTGTCGTATTCCAGCACGTGCTTGCGGATTTCAAAGTTGCGGCCCTCGATCTTCTTCTGGGCGTTCTCGATCTGCTTGGTGAGCAGGCCCGCCTGCAGGGGCTCATCGTCCTTCAGGCCCAGCTTGTCCACCATGGCGCCGATCTTGTCGGAGCCGAACAGGCGCATCAGATCGTCCTCCAGGCTGATGAAGAACTGGGTGGAGCCGGGGTCGCCCTGACGGGCGGCACGACCGCGCAGCTGGTTGTCGATGCGGCGGCTCTCATGGCGCTCGGTGCCGATGATGTGCAGGCCGCCGGTCTTGAGCACCCGGTCGTGCTCCTGATCCGTGGTGCGCTTGAAGCCCTCGTACAGCTCGCGGTAGTGGGCCCGGGCGGCGAGGATGGTCTCGTCGTCGGTCTCGCCGTGACCGGTGGCGCTCTCGATCAGCTCGTCCTCCACGCCCTCCTGCCGCATGGCGCGGCGGGCGAGGAAGTCCGGGTTGCCGCCCAGCAGGATGTCCGTGCCGCGGCCCGCCATGTTGGTGGCGATGGTCACGGCGCCGTAGTGGCCCGCCTGCGCCACGATCTCGGCCTCCTTGGCGTGGTTCTTGGCGTTGAGCACCTCATGCTCGATGCCGTGGCGGCGCAGCATGGCGGAGAGCATCTCGCTGGTCTCCACCGAGATGGTGCCCACCAGCACCGGCTGGCCCGTGGCGTGGTGCTCCTCGATGGAGGCCAGCACCGCGTTGAACTTGGCCTGCTTGTTCTTGTACACCATGTCGTCCAGATCGCGGCGGATGTTGGGCCGGTTGGTGGGAATCTCGGTGACGTCCAGCCGGTAGATGCCCTGGAACTCCTCCTCCTCGGTCTTGGCGGTGCCCGTCATGCCGGCGAGCTTCTCGTACATGCGGAAGTAGTTCTGGAAGGTGATGGTCGCCAGGGTCTTGCTCTCCCGCTCGATCTTCACGTGCTCCTTGGCCTCGATGGCCTGATGCAGGCCCTCGGAGTAGCGGCGGCCCACCATCAGACGGCCCGTGAACTCGTCCACGATGACCACCTGACCCTGCTGCACCACATAGTCCACGTCCCGCTTCATCAGCGTGTGGGCCCGGAGGGCGCAGTGGACATGATGGTTCAGCTCGGCGTTCTCGGCATCGTTGAGGTTGTCGATGCCCAGCGCCTTCTCCACCCGCTCCTCGCCCTCGTCGGTCAGGGCGACGGCCTTCTTCTTCTCGTCCACGGTGTAGTGCTGATCGGCCTTCAGCGCCCGCACCACCGCGTCCACCTGGTTGTACAGCTCGGTGCTCTTTTCGCCCTGACCGGAGATGATCAGGGGCGTGCGCGCCTCGTCGATGAGGATGGAGTCCACCTCGTCCACGATGGCATAGTGATGCCCGCGCTGCACCAGGCTCTCCTGCCGGATGACCATGTTGTCCCGCAGATAATCGAAGCCCAGCTCGTTGTTGGTGCCGTAGGTGATGTCGCAGGCATAGGCCTTCCGGCGGTCGGCGGGCTCCAGGTCGTGGACGATCAGGCCCACCGACAGCCCCATGAAGCGGAACGCCTTGCCCATCCACTCGCTGTCGCGGCGGGCCAGATAGTCGTTGACCGTCACGATGTGCACGCCCTTGCCCGACAGCGCGTTCAGGTATGCGGGCAGGGTCGCCACCAGCGTCTTGCCCTCGCCGGTCTTCATCTCGGCGATGTTGCCCTGATGCAGCACCACGCCACCGATGACCTGCACATGGAAGGGCCGCATGCCCAGGGCACGCCAGTCGGCCTCCCGCATGGCGGCGAAGGCCTCGGGCAGCAGGTCGTCCTCCGTCTCGCCCTTGGCCAGGCGGGCGCGGAACTCCTCCGTCTTGCCGCGCAGCGCCTCGTCGCTCAGCTTTTTGTATTCCTCCTCGAGTGCCTCCACGGCATCCACGGTCTTTTTCAGCTTCTTCAGTGCCGCGTCGTTTCCGCCGCCCAGCAGCCGTTTGACAAATTCAAGCATGGTTTAACTCCTTACCGGTCATGGCTCTATGATGACCATTTTATATTATACCATGGAAGCGACGTGTCTTGCAAGCATGAATCGGGCGGCGGCGGGGGAAATCGCGGGGTCAGGAGCGCTTTGGGGCCCGATCCGTGAGCATCCCGAGGGCCCGGATGGTCAGATAGAACAGCAGCAGCACCAGAAACACCCCCGCCAGCGCGGCGAGCGAGGCCAGCACCCCCCGCAGCAGCAGGGGCAGCCCGGGAAGGATTCCGCCTGGATTCGTCATGTCTTTGCCCTCCTCACACGCCGATGAGCAGCCGCACCAGCGTCATCATCATGCCGCCCGCCACGATGGAGCCCAGCTGACCGGACACGTTGGCGCTGGCGGCGTGCATCAGAAGAAAGTTGCCGGGGTCCTCCTTCAGCGCCATGCGCGCCACCACCCGGGAGGACATGGGGAACGCCGAGATGCCCGCAGCGCCCAGCATGGGGTTGATCTTCCTTTTGCGCAGCAGGTTCAGGAGCTTGGCAAAGAGCACCCCGCCCGCCGTGTCGAACACGAAGGCGAGCAGCCCCAGCAGCAGGATGAGCAGCGTGGTGGGGTGCAGAAACCGCTCCGCCACCATGGTGCCGCCGATGGTGATGCCCAGCACGATGGTGACCAGGTTCGCCAGCTCATGCTGGGCGGTCTGGGACAGCCGCTCCAGCACGCCGCACTCCCGGAGCAGGTTGCCGAACATCAGGGAGCCCACCAGCGGGGCACTCATGGGCACCGCGATGCCCGCCACCGCCGTGACGAGGATGGGGAACAGGATGAGCGTCACCCGGGAGCAGCGCTCCTCCGTCCAGGTCATGGGCAGGCGGCGCTCCTCGCGGGTGGTCAGCGCCCGGATGACCGGCGGCTGAATGACCGGCACCAGCGCCATGTAGCTGTAGGCCGCCACGGAGATGGGGCCCATGTAGTCCTTCAGCTGAAAGTAGTTGGCGACGTACAGGGTGGTGGGGCCGTCCGCCGCGCCGATGATGCCGATGGCGGAGGCCAGCTTCAGCACCAGGTCGGGGTCGTCGCCGCCCGCCAGCCCCGGCACCATGGGCAGCAGCCACAGGCTCAGCAGAAAGGTCAGGAAGATGCCCAGCTGTGCCGCCGCGCCGAAGAAGATCATGGAGGGATCCTTCAGCAGCGGGGAGAAGTCGATCATCGCGCCCACGGCGATGAAGATCAGCACCGGGAACAGCTCATTGGCGATGCCCGCGTCAAACAGCACGGACAGAAAGCCGCCCTCGCCCAGCACGGCGGGCACGCTCTGCCCGGTGGCGGCGTCGATGACCGGCGGCAGGTTGGCCAGCAGGCAGCCGAAGCCGATGGGCAGCAGCAGGGTGGGCTCGTACTCCTTCCGGATGGCCAGGAAGATGAGCGCCCCCGCGAGGGCGAACATCACCAGGGACCTGACCCCGGCGGGGGAGAACAGGTACAGCACACCGGAAAACAGCGAGGACAGAATCGACGGCAGCATCATGACACACCACTCCTCCTCTGATGATATGAGCCCGGGGAGACAAACAGACCGCAGCGACGAAAAAGAGACCCATGAACAGCCGGAAGGGCTGTCCATGAGTCTCATCACGAAGGCGGCACCGGGCACCGAAGCGCCGGGATGACGCTGCCGCCGCATCGCCGGGGGGCCGGCGCGCTGATTACTCCCTCAGGTACGCCTCAAGCATAACCGGAAGCGGAGGGATTGTCAAGGGGAAATTTCAGTCGGGGAGGCGAGAGAAGGATGCTTTCCCTTCCCCTGCTGTTGCAATCCCCCGGGGAATGTTGTATAATCATGGGCAGATTCCACGAAAGCAAAGGAGCGGGAGCCATGCCCATCAAGGATTTCTGTTACGACGGCACCCGGCAGCTGAAGCTCGCCGGGCTTCCCACCGACGCGGGCGAGGCGCGGGACAAGAAGGCGGAGCTCGTGAAGCAGACGGAGGCCAACATCGAACGTGCGGCCCAGCTGCAGGAAAAGCTCTACGCCGCAGGGCAGGAGGCGCTGGTCATCGCGCTGCAGGCCCGGGATGCCGCTGGCAAGGACAGCCTCATCAAGAAGGTGTTCTCCGGGCTGAATCCCGCGGCGCTGGAGGTGCACTCCTTCAAGGTGCCCAGCAGCACCGAGCTGAGCCATGACTACCTCTGGCGCATCAACGCCGCCCTGCCGCCCCGGGGCAAGATCGGCCTGTTCAACCGCAGCCACTACGAGGACGTGCTGGCGGTGCGGGTGCATCATCTGGAAAAGACCTACCGTCTGGCGCCCCGCTGCCTGACCGACGATTTCTTCACCCGTCGCTTCCGTCAGCTGCGCCACTGGGAAAGCTATCTGTACGAGAACGGCATCCGCATGGTCAAGGTGTTCCTGAACGTCAGTCAGGAGACCCAGCGCGACCGCTTCCTGGACAGAATCGCCCTGGATGAGAAGCACTGGAAGCTCTCCACCGGCGACATGAAGGAGCGCGCCCTGTGGGCGGAGTACGACGCGGCCTACGAGGACTGCATCAACGAGACCGCCACCCCCGAGGCTCCCTGGTATGTGCTGCCCGCGGACACCAAGTGGTACACCCGCTACCTGATGAGCGAGATTCTGGTGCGCACCCTCGAGGAAATGAACCCCGAATATCCCCCCATGGACCCGCAGGAGGCCGCCCGCCTGCCGCAGGTCATGGCGGCCCTTGACGGCGAGTGACCGGCGCGCATTTCCTGGCCCGACAGGCCCCAAAACGGCTTGCAAACCGGCCCGCAAGCTGGTATAATACAGAACCGTAACCATGACACCCAAGCAAGAAGGAGCTATGAGCGATGAAGCAGATTTCCTCCGCCGAGCTGCGCGAGATGTTCCAGTCCTTCATGGAGTCCAAGGGACACCATCGCATCCAGTCGGCTTCCGTCATCCCCGAAAATGACCCCACCGTGCTGTTCACCACCGCCGGCATGCACCCGCTGGTGCCCTACCTGATGGGCACCCCTCATCCCGCCGGCACCCGCCTCACCGACGTTCAGAAGTGCATCCGCACCGGCGACATCGACGACGTGGGCGACCCCAGCCACCTGACCTTCTTCGAGATGCTGGGCAACTGGTCCCTGGGCGATTACTTCAAGCAGGAGGCGATTGCCAACTCCTGGGAGTTCCTGACCAGCCCCGACTATCTGGGCATCGACAAGGATCGCCTGGCCTTCACCGTGTTCGAGGGCGACGAGGACTGCCCCCGCGATACCGAGAGCCATGACCTCTGGCGCTCCATGGGCGTGGCGGAGGATCACATCTTCTACCTGCCCAAGGAGCACAACTGGTGGGGCCCCGCCGGCATCACCGGCCCCTGCGGCCCCGATACCGAGATGTTCATCATCGTCAAGGAGCCCTGCGGCCCCACCTGCTCTCCCGCCTGCAAGTGCGGCGCGTATCTGGAGATCTGGAACGACGTGTTCATGCAGTACAACAAGCAGGCCGACGGCACCTTCATCCCGCTCGTCAAGAAGAACGTGGACACCGGCATGGGCCTGGAGCGCACCATCTGCGTGCTCAACGGCAAGAAGAGCGTCTACGAGACCGACCTGTTCGCCCGGATTCTGGGCCGCATCGAGGAGCTGTCCGGCAGGAAGTATCAGGCGGACGATGAGAGCAGCAAAGCCTTCCGCATCATCGCCGACCACATGCGCACCTCCACCTTCATCCTCGGTGACGATCGCGGCGTGAGCCCCTCCAACACCGACCAGGGCTACATCCTGCGCCGCCTCATCCGCCGCGCCGTGCGCTACGGCATGCAGCTGGGCCTCGCCGAGGGCTTCACCTGCGAGATCGCGCGGGCGATTATCGACCAGTACAAGGCTGTCTACCCCGAGCTGGAGCGCAACAGCAAGTTCGTGCTCGATCAGCTGAAGCTGGAGGAGGAGCGCTTCGAGCGCACCCTCAAGCAGGGCAACAAGGAGTTCGACAAGGTGGCGGCCCGCGTGGAGAACGGCGTCATCGACGGCCTGAGCGCCTTCCACCTCTACGACACCTACGGCTTCCCCATCGAGATGACCGTGGAGCTGGCGACGGAGCGGGGCCTGACCGTGGATATGCCCGCCTTCGAGGAGCACTTCCGCAAGCATCAGGAGCTGAGCCATCAGGGCGCCGACCAGAAGTTCAAGGGCGGCCTGG
>JAEDKS010000220.1 GCA_016295665.1 Clostridia bacterium | reverse complement strand
AAGGGGCGGCAGAAGTACGCCTACCTGCCCTACCCGGAGAGCGACTTCATCTTCGCCATCGTGGGCGAGGACTTTGGGCTGGTGGGCTGCATGGCGGTCATCGCCCTGTTCGCCGCGTTCATGGCGGCGGGCATGCGGGTCGCCATCGCCTGCCGCGACCGCTTCGGCGCCCTGCTGGCGGCGGGCATCACCTGCTCCATCAGCGTGCAGGCCTTCCTCAACATGGGCGTGGTGGTGGGCATTCTGCCGACCACCGGCCTGCCCCTGCCCTTCTTCTCCGCGGGCGGCACCTCGGTTTCCATCACCATGGCGGCGGTGGGCATTCTGCTCAATATTTCCAGGAGCGATGGAAGGATGGTATAGGGGGCGCGTCGAATGGGAGAAGCGTGCCCTCTGGGGCCCACGCGGCAGGGCGCGCTCCTCCGCACCTTTCCGGCGCTGCTTCATAGGCTGAAGCAGTTGAGGATGGAGGTGCCGGGTGTGGAGACGATGATGGTAACTGGCGGCAGGCGGCTGCGGGGTAATCTGCGGGTGGACAGTGCGAAGAACGCGGTGCTGCCGCTCCTGGCGGCGTCCATCCTGACCGAGGAGCCGGTCACGCTGCGGGAGGTGCCCCGGCTGACCGACGTGAGCCACATGGCGGACATCCTGCGCACCCTGGGCTGCGAGGTCACCCGGGAGGGCAGCGGCTTGCGGGTCGATTCCGGCAATCTGCGGGGCTGGGAGATGCCCGACAAGCTCAGCAAGCAGATCCGCTCGTCCATTTTCATGCTGGGGCCGATTCTGGCCCGGTTCCGGAAGGCCACCGTGACCTACCCGGGCGGGTGCGAGATCGGCGTCAGGCCCATCGACCTGCATCTGAGCGGCCTGAGGAGCCTGGGGGTCGTGATTGAGGACGAGGGCGGTCACATCCACTGCGACGGCGGCGGCATGCACGCGGGCGAGGTGCATCTGGACTATCCCAGCGTGGGCGCCACGGAGAACGTGATGATGGCCGCCGTGCTGCTGGAGGGCACCACCTACATCCACAACGCCGCCCGGGAGCCGGAGATCGTGGATCTGCAGCGCTTCCTGAACGCCATGGGCGGCGACGTACGGGGCGCGGGGGAGCAGACCATCTGCGTGCGGGGCGTGGAGCGGCTGCGCGGGGTGACGTACACGCCCATCGCGGATCGCATCGTGGCGGGCACGCTGCTGGCGGCGGCTGCCATCACCGGCGGCGAGATCACGCTGGAGCGGGCCCCCGTGGAGGACATGACCGCCACGCTGTCCAAGCTGCGGGAGATGGGCTGCGCCATCAGCGAGGAGCCCGGGCGGGTGCACCTGAGCGCCCCCGGGCGGCTGCGGGCCTTCCGTCAGCTGCAGACCCAGCCCCACCCCGGCTTTCCCACCGACATGCAGGTGCAGATGCTGGCGCTGCTGTCGGTGTCCGAGGGCACCGGGGTGATCGTGGAGAACGTATTCGAGAACCGCTTCGCCCATGCCGGCGATCTGAACCGGATGGGGGCCCGCATCATCGTCAGCGGGCGCACGGCGGTGGCCCATGGCGTGGAGCGGCTCTGCGGGGCCCAGGTCACCGCCCGGGATCTCCGGGGCGGCGCCGCGCTGGTGCTGGCGGGGCTGCGGGCCGAGGGCATCACCATGGTGGAGCACGCCGAGCTGATCGACCGGGGCTATGACCATCTGGAGCTGCAGCTCCGGGCCCTGGGCGCGGAGGTCAGCAGAATTTCGGGATAACGAGAGGAGGAAAAGGCATGAACTACGGCGGCAGCGACGGGCGCGGCATGGATCCGGGCCTGCGCCGGGAGCAGGCGGAGCAGGAGGCCTGGGCCAGACAGAACGCCTATCAGCCCAACATACCGCCCCGCTATGACGGCTATTGGGGCAGCGAGCCGCCGCAGCCCCCGATGCCCGACTGGCAGCGGGGCGGCTACCACATGGAGGACGCCCCCTGCGACGACGAGGATCCCGTGGACGACACCAACGACGGCGACTTTGACCTGCCGGACGGGGACATGGACGCCCCGTCCGCGCCTGACGTGGATCCGATGGGGAACACCGGGGTGGACAGGCGTCTGGAGGAGCAGCGCTCCCGCACGGTGCGGGAGCACCTGGGGGAGTTCTGGAAGCGCGTGCGGCGCCCCGGGCCGGAGAGCGGCGCGGAGCCGGACGCCGTGAACGGCGCCATTCCGCCGATGGACGGGCCCGGGCTGGCGGGCGATCCGATGGGCAAGGGCGGCGTGCCGATGGGGGACAGCGGCCTCTCCGGCCCCGTGCCCGCGGCGCAGATCCATCCCGGCGGGCGCACGCTGGTGTGGGTGCTGGCGGCGGTGACGGTGCTGGTGGCGGTGGGCATCATGGTGGGCACGGAGCTGTTCCGCATCAGCAGCATCACCGTGACCGGCAACAGCCGCATCTCCACCCAGGAGATCATCAGCCTGTCCGGGGTGAAGGTCGGCAGCAGCGTGCTGACGCTCAACGAGGCGCAGATTGCCGAGAACATCGCCCGGAACCGCTACCTGAAGCTGGTCTGCGTCAGCCACGACAACCACCGCGTCACCCTGCAGGTCTACGAGCGCGAGCCCGCCGCCTACACCTCCGTCCGGGGCTACTTCTACACGATGGACATCCGGGGCATGGTGCTGGAGGAGTACAGCAGCGACACCGACCTCAAGCACCTGATCTATGTGCAGAACATGAACGTGCACAGCTGCATCAGGGGCAAGCACATCGACCTGTACGACCGGGGGGTCATGGACGTGTACCTGCAGCTGATGCTGGAGTTCAAGGCGATGTCGCTGACGGACACGGTGAAGGAATTATATCTGGAGGATCTGGACAGCATAAGCCTGACCACCGCCTCCGGGTTCTATGTGCGGCTGGGGGATGAGACCTGCCTGCACCAGAAGCTCAGGAGCATGATGCTCACGCTGGCGGAGCTGGAGCGGATGGGCTACGTGGGCGGAACGGTGGATGTGTCGGTGTTCACGAAGCCCTCCTACCGCCCGGAGCAGGTGACGGACATCGCCGGATGAGCCCCACGGGGACGGCAACAGGAAAAAAGTACCTGAAAAACATCCGCTTTGTTACAAAAAAGTTGCGAAATATCGGATGATGGC
>JAEDKS010000043.1 GCA_016295665.1 Clostridia bacterium | reverse complement strand
GCTGTTCAGGCTGACCATGACGTTGAAGTTGTCGTTGGTCACGTGGAGATCGCCGAACTTGGAGGCCAGCTTCTGCAGCAGCTTGTAGAAGGTGGGGCAGCCGTAGGTCTTTTCGTTGAAGTCCGGGCGCAGGCGGATCAGCACGCCCTTGAGCTCGCTGGCGTACATCTCCTCCTTGTCGCTCTGCTCCTCCAGGGCGGAGCAGAGCAGCTTGTTCAGCTCCGCCAGATCCACCTGCTCCTCGCTGGAATCGCCGGAGCGCTTCCGCTTGCCCCGGGTGGGCGCGGCGGTGTGTCCGCCCATGCTCTCCAGGAACTGGAACTCGTTGCAGGCGTTGATGAAGATGGTGCTGGCGGCCTCGCTTCGGCTGATGCCCAGCACGAACTTGCCCATGGCCTTCAGCCGGCCCACCAGGGGCGTGTAGTCGCTGTCGCCGGACACGATGCAGAAGGAGTCGATGAGGCCGTTGGTGTAGGCCACCTCCAGCGCGTCCACCACCAGCTGGATGTCGGCGTTGTTCTTCTGGGCGATGCCGTAGCGGATGGAGGGAACCACCGTGAAGGTGTTGCTCAGCAGGATCTCCTTCAGGTCGCTGAAGCGGTCCGTGTAGCCGTAGACGCGGCCCAGCAGGATGTCGCCGCGCATCTTGACCTTCTCCAGGATGCTGTTGAGCGTGGCGACCTTGGCGCCGCAGTTTTCCAGATCAACGAACACGGCATATTTTGACTGACTCATAAAAACCTCTTTTCAAAACAATCGCTGAGGGAATCGGAAGGGAAAATCAGATGCGGAAGGTGAAGCGGTCTCCCCGGATGTGCTGCCGGGAGGTGTGCAGCGGATGACCGGAGGCGTCGTAGATGACCTCAAAGAGGGCGAGCAGGGCGCTCTCCGGGGCAACCTCCAGCAGCCGCGCCTCCTGCGCCGCGGCGTAGCAGAGGCTGATCTCGTGGGTCGCCTGCCCCGGCTCCGTGCCCCGGCTGTGCAGCAGGGCGTACAGGGAGCCGGTCAGCTCCTCCTGCAGCAGCCAGGCATACTGCCCGGGGAAGCGGTTGGTCTCCAGCATCACGGGCACCCCGTCCATCAGCCGCAGCCGCACCACCTCGACCACCTGCGCGCCGGGGGCGCACTGCAGCAGGGCGCAGTCCTCCTCCTCCGCTGCGGTCAGCTGCGCGGAGATCACCTGCGTGCCGGGCTCCGCGCCCATCATGCGGCAGGCCTCCGAGAAGCTGTTCACGCTGCGCAGATCCTTGTGGATGCGCGGCGTGCAAACGAAGGTACCGATGCCCTGATGGCGCTCCAGCAGCCCCTCCTGGGTCAGGGCCGCCAGCGCCTTGCGCACCGTGACGCGGCTCACCTGGTAGGTGGCGCACAGCTCCAGCTCCGAGGGGAAGCGGCTGTGTACCGGGTAGATGCCGCCCTGAATGTCTGCCCGCAGCCGGTGGGTCAGCTGCTTGTAGAGCGGGCTTGCGCTGCGCTGGTTCAGCCCTTCCGTCCTCATTCCATGCGCCTCCTGTTGTCTGCCATACAAGTGCCCGGGGGTCCGCGGCGGGACGCCGCCCTCATAGTATAACATTCTTTGCATCAAAATTCTATAGGTTTCTGGACAAATGCGGCGCAATCGCTTAAAATAGAAGCCACGACAGATGCCAGTAGAGGTCTACTGAAGAAAAGGAGTGGACAGCCATGCTGAACGATCCGCGGGTTTCCGCCTCCATTGTGCTGTATCATTCGGGTCAGCGGGTGCTGGATACGGTTCGCTGCGTGCAGAGCTCTGAGGAGCCGGTGGAGCTCTATGTGGTGGACAACTCGCCGCAGGACGTCACGGCGCGCAGAATCAGCATGCAGTGCCCCGAGGCACACATCCTGCCCCAGCCCAGGAACCTGGGCTACGGTGCCGGGCACAACGTGGTGCTCAGGCAGCTGCACTCGACCTATCACCTGATTCTGAACCCCGACATCACCTTCGAGCCGGCGCTGCTGGGGCAGATGGTGGCCTTCATGGACGCGAACCCGGATGTGGTCATCCTGACGCCCCGGGTGTTCAACCCGGACGGCACGGAGCAGTTCCTCCCCCGCCGGGCGCCCACGGTGCGCTACCTGCTGGGCGGCAGGCTGGGCAGATACAGCGGCTACTTCCGCCGGATGCGGGCGGAGTACACCCTGGAGGGCGCCACGCTGGAGGTGCCCATGGAGGTGCAGTACGCCACCGGGTGCTTCCTGTTCATCCGCAGCAAGGCGCTGTACCGGCTGGGGGGCTTTGACGAGCAGTACTTCCTCTACCACGAGGACTCCGACCTGTCCCGCAAGGCGCTGGAGATGGGGAAGATCGTGTACCATCCCGACTTCCGCGTGGTGCACGACTGGCACCGGGACAGCGCCCACTCCACCCGCGCCCTGCGCAATCATATCGTATCCACCTGGAAATACTTCAGGAAGTGGGGCTGGGCATGGTGAAGCGGATTGATGTGCTGCTGGCGGCCTACAACGGCGCGCCCTGGCTGGAGGAGCAGCTGGATTCCCTGGCGGCGCAGGAGGACGGGTGTTTCCGGGTACTGCTGCAGGACGACGGCTCCACGGACGGGACGGTGGCGCTGCTTCGCGCCCGGTGCGCCCAGGATGAGCGCTTTGTGCCGGCGTCGGCGCAGGGAGAGCACCTGGGGGCCATCGGGAACTTCCTGAGCCTGCTGCGGCAGACCGACGCGCCCTACTGTGCGCTGTGCGATCAGGACGACCGGTGGCTGCCGACGCGACTCTCCGCCTGCCGGGCGGCCATGGAGGCGGCGGAGCGGCGCTACGGGGCGGATACGCCTCTGCTCGTCCACTCCGACGCCCGCGTGACCGATGCCCGGGGGCAGGTGCTCCACGACAGCTTCTTTGCCCATCAGGGCTGGGACGCGGGGGCGGTGGAGCTACGCCGGCTGCTGGTGCAGAACAACGTGACCGGCTGCACCACGCTGCTCAACGCGCCGCTGCGGCGGCTGGTCTGCGAGCGGGCGGAGGCCGGGCGGCTGTACATGCACGACTGGTTCATCGCGCTGACGGCGGCGTCCTTCGGGCAGGTGGTGTTTGTGAACGAGCCGCTGGTGTGCTACCGGCAGCACGGCACGAACGTCATGGGCGCGAGCGCGGGCGGCGAGGTGAGCCGTGGCGTCCGCATGCTGGGCACGCTGCGGAAGGGCCGGGAGCGGATGCGCCTGACCTACACCCACACCCGGACGTTCCGGGACATCTGGGGGGACGCGCTGCCGGAGGAGGCGCGGCGCGTCATCGACGGCTACCTGGCGACGGAGCGGATGGGCAAGCCGCGCCGCCTGCTGGCGGTGTGGCGCGGTGGCTATACTATGCAGAGCCGGGTGACCCGGCTGGGGCAGCTGCTGCTGGGATAAGGAGGAGGGGAACGTGAAGGCAACGAAGGTTTTTCCACTGAACACCTTTCCGGCCTACCGGTATGTGGTCACGCTGTCCCGAATGAACGGGCAGTGGCTGTTCTCAAGGCACCGGGGCCGGGACACCTGGGAGACGCAGGGCGGGCACATCGAGCCCGGGGAGACCCCGGAGCAGGCCGCCCGGCGGGAGCTGTGGGAGGAGAGCGGCGCGGAGGAATACACCCTGACGCCGGTGTGCGACTACTGGTCCTGCGACGACCGGAGCAGTGCGGTGGGCGTGGTGTTTCTGGCGGAGATCACGCGCCTGGGGCCGCTGCCGGACTTTGAGATGGAGGAGCTGCGCACCTTTGACGCCCTGCCGGAGCAGGTGACCTACCCGCACATCACCCCGCTGCTCGTGGAGGCGGTGGAGGCGTTCATGGCCTCCCCCGGCGGGTTCAGGCTTCCGGAGGCGGGAAAACCGTAAAACAGCCGCTTTTCGGCTTGCGCTGCGGGGTCGGATGTGCTATCATGCTGAGGAGGACGCGTGGAGGGCCAGCAGGCCCACCGCGCAGCAGAAGGAGTGTATCGCGATGATGATGCGTTTTCCGGGTGGGCTTGGCAAGGCGCTCACCCTTTCCTATGATGACGGTGTGGAGCAGGACGAGCGGCTGATAGCGCTGCTGGATCGCTACGGCATCCGCTGCACGTTCAACCTCAATTCCGGCTGCTATGCGCCGGAGGGGCATGCGTGGCCCCAGGGGCAGATCCATCGCCGCCTGCCCCGGAGCCGGGTGCTGTCGCTCTATGGCGGCGGCAGGCACGAGGTGGCGGTGCACTGCCTGACCCATGCCTCCCTGCCGGAGATTCCCACCGATCAGGTGGTGCAGGAGGTCATGCGCGACCGGGAGAACCTGGAGCGGGACTTCGGCGGCGTCATCCGGGGCATGGCCTATCCCTTCGGCACCTACAGCGACGAGGTGGTGGACACCCTGCGCCGGTGCGGCATCCTCTATGCCCGCACGGTGAACAGCAGCCACCAGTTCTCCATGCCGCTGGACTGGCTGCGGCTGTTCCCCACCTGCCACCACAACGATCCCATGCTCATGGAGCTGGCGGATCGCTTCCTGAAGGAGTCCGCGGGCTTTGGCAGCCGGATGTTCTACCTGTGGGGCCACGCCTATGAGTTCGAGGCCAACGACAACTGGCAGGTGATCGAGGCGTTCTGCCAGAAGATGAGCGGGCGGGACGACATCTGGTACGCCACCAACATCGAAATCTGCACCTACGCCCTGGCCTTCCGGCAGCTGGCGTTCTCCGCGGACGGCAGGCGCATCTACAACCCCACCGACCGAACGCTGTGGCTGGAGCACGAGGGCAGGGTGCACAGTGTCGCCTCCGGCGAGACCCTGCAGCTGTAAGAGCGGGGAAGCGGACAGGAAAGGAAAAGAGCATGCTGCAGAAGATCGCTTCGTTTACCATCAACCACGATGTGCTGGTGCCCGGCATGTACATCTCCCGCATCGACGGGAACGACATCACCTACGACCTGCGCCTCAAGACGCCCAACCGGGGGGACTATCTGGCGCAGGGGGCGCTGCACACCATCGAGCATCTGGTGGCGACCTACGTGCGCTCCTCGCCCTGGTCGGAGCAGGTGGTCTACTTCGGGCCCATGGGATGCCGCACGGGCTTCTACCTGATCCTCAGGGACACGATGAGCCGGGAGGATGCCCTGCGCCTGACCGCCGAGGCCTTCGCGTTCACCGCAGCCTTTGAGGGCGAGATTCCCGGCGCGAAGCGGGTGGAGTGCGGCAACTACCTGGAGCACGACCTGCCCGGTGCCCGGGCGGAGGCGGCGGCCTACTGCCGGGTGCTGGAGGGATGCACCCCGGAGCGCATGGCCTATCCGCAGGCGTGAGACCGGGCGTGTTTCCATGTTGACATGCAAATTTATCCTGTGCTATAATGAAAGATGGATTGTGACGGCGCGGTGTACAAGACCGCGCCGGGCGGATGGTGACGTGTGACGAGGAAACGGAACTTCCCGCGCCTCTTGGCGCTGCTGTGTGCCGGTGTGCTGCTGACGGGCTGCGCATCGGCGCGCGAGATCCCGGCGCAGCCCGCAGCCTCCCCCACGGCTGCCGCTGCCGCGCAGGGGACGGAAACGCCCCGGCGCGTATCGGGCTTCGGCCTGTACTTCGATACGGCGGTGACGGTCACGCTCTATGAGCCGGAGGACGGGCTGCTGGATGACATCTGGGCGGCCTGCGCAAGGTATGAGCAGCTGCTGAGCAAGACCGTCGCGGGCAGCGATGTGGACCGCATCAACCGCGCCGGCGGCGAGCGGGTGCAGGTGGACCCGGAGACCTGGGACATCCTGCAGCGGGCCGGGGAGATCAGCCGGGTCAGCGGCGGCGCCTTCTCCGTATCCATCGCGCCGCTGACGGCCCTGTGGGACTTCACCGGCGGCACGGAGCGCGTGCCCACGGAGGAGGAGCGCCTCGAAGCGCTGCCCCTGGTGAACGACGCGGCCATCGTCCTGGGCGAGGATGGCACCGTGACGCTGCCCGCAGGCATGAGCATTGACCTGGGCGGCATCGCGAAGGGGTATATCGCTGACCGGATCGCGGCGATGTGCCGAACCCGCTGCCAGGGCGCGGTCATCAGCCTGGGCGGCAACACCTATGTGACCGGCGAGAAGCCGGACGGGAGCGCCTACCGGGTGGGCGTTCAGGATCCACAGGACAGCCGGGGCGCGGCGGTGGCGGTGCTGTCGCTGAGGGACGGCTCTGTGGTGACCAGCGGCATCTACGAGCGGTGCTTCGAGAAGGACGGGGTGTGGTACCACCACATCCTTGACCCGGAGACCGGCTCCTCCGCCATGACCGACCTGGCCTCCGCCACGGTGGTGACGGAGAGCTCCATGACGGCGGACGCCGTGGCGACGGCGTGCATCGTGCTGGGCAGCGAGGGCGCCCTGCGCCTGCTCGGAGAGCTGGGGCTGGACGGACTGCTGATCGGGCGCGACGGTACCCTCTGGCAGACGGAGGGGTTTGGGGATAAATACGGCATGGTGCTGACGCGGTGAGCGGCGGCCCGGCCTGTGATTCGTCAGGAATGAATCAGGAGGGAAACATCGAAATGGAAAGCAAGCAGCAGAAAAAGCAGCTCCCCGCCTATGCGGTGCTGGCTATCATTGCGCTGGTGGCAGCGGTGGTGCTGGCTGTGACCAACCTGTTGACCCGGGACGCCATCGAGGAGCATCAGCGCGCGGCGCTGGTGCAGGCCTACGGCGCGGTGATGCCCGTGCCCGAGGGCGGCGCCTACGACCCCATCACCGAGGGGCTGGAGGGCTATGACATCTCCAGCCTGTACGCGGCGAAGGATGCGGAGGGCAACATTGTGGGTTACTGCGTCACGGCCTCCGGCACCGGCTACGGCGGCCCGGTGGCGGTGACCCTGGGCGTGGACACCAACGGCCTGGTCACGGGCTGCGTGGTGGGCGATACCAGCTTCGCGGAGACTGCGGGCTTCGGCACCCGTGCCCGGGAGGCGGCTTTCCAGGATCAGTTCAAGGGCATCAGCGCCATCGACGGCGGCAGCTTTGAGGCCCTGACCGGCGCGACCCGCACCTCCAACGCGGTGCTGGACGCCACCAACCGTGCGCTGAAGGCCGTGGCGGAGGTGGCGCTGAAGGCCGAGATCAAGGCCAGCCCCCTGGTCTCCTTCGGCGTGAAGGCGGCGCCCCAGATCGACGCGTCTGCCATCGTGCCCGGTGCGACCCTGCGCGGCACGGCGGAGGGCTACGGCGGCGAGGATGTGACCGTGACCGTGACGCTGGACGACAACTGCGCCATCGCCACCATCAGGATTGACGCCTCCACCCAGACCCCCGGCTTCGGTCAGCGCTGCGCCGAGGACACGGCCTGGCAGAGCGGCATCATCGGACAGACCATCCCCGTGACGGTGGACGCCCTGTCCGGCGCCACCATCACCTCCGGCGCGGTGCAGGACGCCATCAACGGCGCGGAGCCCGCCGAGGCGGAGACCTCCGCCAGCGTGGCGGTGGTCATCGCCCGCGACGACGCGGCGGCGCTGGGCCTGCATGACGACGGCACCGCCAGCGTGAACGTGACCGACGGCTTCACCGGCACCGTGACGGTGACGCTGAACGTGAAGGACGGTAAGGTGTCTGCGGGCACCGTGACCTCCGAAAAGCCCACCCTGGCGCCTAACGCGGATGGCTCCTGGACCGCCTCTGCCAACGGCTTCGCGGGCAAGCCCGTGAAGGTGACCATCAAGGTGGACGCGGATGGCAATATCACCAGCATCTCCGTGGACGCCTCCACGCAGACGGAGTACATCGGCACCGAGTGTGAGAGCAAGCTGTTCACCCAGCAGTTCGTGGGCAAGACCGCACCTTTTGCCTTGGGCGAGAACGTGGATGCCCACACCGGCGCCACCGTGACCAGCCAGGCGGTGGTGGATGCCCTGAACAGCATCTTTGAGCTGGCGGACTTCAGCCGCACCGCCTTCGCCGGCGACCAGTCGGATGGTCTGCTGCGCGCGGAGGCCGAGGGCTTCGGCGGCGGCGTGGTGAAGGTGACCGTGGGCGTGAACGAGGACGGCACCGTGGCGACCCTGTCCGTGGATGCCTCCACGCAGACGGAGTACATCGGTACCAACTGCGAGAGCAAGACCTTCACCCAGCAGTTCGTGGGCAAGGCCGGTCCCTTCGTGGCGGGTGAGAATGTTGACGTGCAGACCGGCGCGACGATCACGAGCAACGCGGTGATCGCGGCGGTGAACCAGGCGCTCGGCCTGGAGGAGCCCGCGCCCGAGGCGACGCCCATCCCCGTGACCGAGGAGGGCGGCGTGTACCGGACGCAGGCCGTCGGCTTCGGCGGCGGCGTGGTGAAGGTGACCGTGACCCTGGCGGAGGACGGCACCGTTGCCTCCGTCGGTGTGGATGCCTCCACGCAGACCGAGTACATCGGCACCGAGTGCGAGAGCAAGACCTTCACCCAGCAGTTCGCGGGCAAGAGCGGCCCCTTCGTGGCGGGTGAGAACGTGGATGCGGTCAGCGGCGCGACGATCACGAGCAACGCGGTCATCGAGGCCGTGAACCGGATTCTGGAGCAGAAGTGAGCATCGGAAGGAAGCATCGGGGCTGCTTCGCATGGCGCGTTTCCATGCGAAGCGGCCCTTTTCCCTCCCGGCTGACCATGCTGTTTGCATCAGGCGCAAAATGTGCTATACTCTTTCCGACTACCCGAAAAGGATGGATGCCCGATGAAGATTTCCAAGCGTGATGCCCTGCTCTGGATGAGCTTTTTTGCCGAGCTGCCCGATGATGAGCCGCTGCTCCCCCGCCAGCAGGAGCTGGCGCTGGCGGCGATTTCCCAGATTGAGGCGGCGGAGGACGCGGTGCATGCCCGCCTGCTCTCCGAGATTCCCGGGGTGCAGAGCCTGAAGGGACGCACCTGGTTTGTGGGCGACCCGTCGCGCTTTCCGCAGGGCTGCGCCTCCTGCCTGATGGGCACCGGCCTGACCGCCATCCGCAAGACCAACCGGTGCAACCTGCAGTGCCCCTTCTGCTATGACTTTGGCGTGTTGGACTGTCAGGAGCCGGTGGGCGAGGGCTACTGGGAGATCGGCGGAAGCCGCTACCGGGCGGAGGACGTGGAGCTGCTGCTCTCCATGGGCAGGAAGCCCACGGGCATCAGCTATGTGTACCTGGAGCCCTTCATGGAGATTGAGGTGTACTACGACATCATCCGCCGCTTCCACGCGGCGGGGGTGCATCAGCACATGTACACCAACGGCACCCTGGCCACGGAGGAGAACCTGCGCGCCCTGGGCGGGAGCGGGCTGGATGAGCTGCGCTTCAACCTGGGCGCCTCGGGCTGCTCCGACCGGGTGATAGACATGATGGCGGTGGCGAAGAAGTACATTCCCCGGGTGGGCATCGAGACACCCATGACGCCGCAGTTCCACCGGGCCTTCCTGCAGAAGCGGGACGCGATTTTCGCCACGGGCATCGACTAC
Organism: Clostridia bacterium; assembly: GCA_016295665.1. Classification (GTDB taxonomy): domain Bacteria; phylum Bacillota; class Clostridia; order Christensenellales; family Aristaeellaceae; genus HGM11604. Next base: position 6,683 of record JAEDKS010000043.1, on the reverse strand, counting down.
ATGAACTGCGCCGAGCTGCACCTGAACCCCAACAACATCGCCAACTACGAGGGCGAGCCCATGTACATGACCCGCATGGGCTACCTGTCCCCCACCTGGAGCCGGGAGCTGACGCTGAAGCTCATGCGGCAGGCGGCGGAGGAGAAGTGGCCCCTGTTGATTCACGACTGCTCCAATCACACCAAGTTTGCCCGCGACCTGAACCTGCGGGCGAAGGAGGGCGGCTGGTTCGGCGCCAGCAGCTACGCCTGCGAGTTTGACCGGATTCCCTACGCGGCCTTCCTGCCGGTGCTCCGGGACGACGGCTTCCGCTTCGTGGAGGAGGAGGAGCTGCCCGTGGGCTACCGCCCGGGGGACATCGTGCTGTGACTACGGAATCAGGTTGAGCATGTCGGACTCGTTGTTCACGTCCACGAAGGAGTCCGGCACCTCCCACACAATGATGCTCTCCGCCACGGCGATTTCGGTCACCGCCTGCACCGTGGCGGCGCCCGTGGGGATGACCAGCCGCACCGTGCCCCGCAGGGTCAGCACCACCTTGTGCCGGGTCTGGTTGATGCCCGCGGACTGGAACTCGGTGTTCAGCGAGGCCACCACGCTGCCCACGGGCAGGATGTTCACCCGGATGTGGGGCCCGCTGCCCGCCAGCAGCGTCAGCCCCAGCGCGGAGCCCAGGGGCACCAGCACGGACTGGTTCTCGATGGCTTCCAGCCGCTGCTGGGCGTTCAGGCTGACCTGACTCGCCAGCAGGTTCATGGCGCTGGTGTTGGCCTGAATCAGCCGCACCTGCCCGTTCTCGTCCTTGGTGACGCACATGAGCTGGTCATAGGTCACGCCCTTCCGGATGACCTCGTCGGCGGCCTCGTTCAGCGCCGTGACCGCCAGCGCCATGGCCCGGGCGTTGGCGAGGGACAGCACCACGTCCGTCAGATTCCGCTCCAGACGCCAGCCCAGCAGCCCCAGCACCGCAAGCACCAGCAGCAGACGGAGGAAAAACCGTCGTTTTTTTGTGCGGATGGCAGGCATTTTTCCTCCTCCTTCGTTGTTATATTGATGGCATGGTTGCGGCTGGGCCGCTACTTGTGCTATAATATCCACTGGAATGCTATGCCCCCGCGCCGTCGCTTATGACGGAGCGCCGTTCGGGGCTCAGGAACCGGAGGTGATCGCCGATGTTGAAACGCCGCAGCGCACGGAGAGCGGGCGCGGAGGATAGCGCCTGGCAGCAGGCGCAGGATGGTACGTCCTATGAGGCCGCGCCGGCCCGGGAGGCCGATCAGGCGGAGAGCGCGGCCCCCGCTTATGGGTGGAGCGCAGCGGAGCAGACCGCTCCGGAGACGGACGGCGCCGGCTATGCCGCAGACGATAACGATGGCAGCATGCCCCCGGCGGGGGACGTGGTGGGGCAGACCGCGTGGGATGCCGCCGCAGATGTCGGTGCGGCACCCGCCTATGGCGACGAGCCGGTGTATGACGAACCGGCCTATGACGCGCCCGGGGACGCGGAGCCGGTCTATGAGCCGGCCTATGCGCCCGCCGGCGAGGACGGGACGGCATACGCGGCGCCGGAGGAAATGCCGGAGGCGCAGGACGATGGGGCGGGCGCTCCACCCGCGCCGTATGGCGACGATGTGTACGCCGTGCCCGACGAGAACGCGCCGCTGCCCGATGACGCGGAGCTTCATCCCCGCAGCGTATTCAAGCCTGCGGTCAGGAAGCCCAACTTTGCCGTGTGCGTGGCGGTCAACGTGGTGCGCATTCTGGCGGTGCTGGTGCTGCTGTGCGGCCTGGCGGGCGTGGGCGCGGTGGCGGGCATCGCCAAGGGCTATGTGGAGACCGCGCCGACCCTGAATCTGGCGGCGCTGGACGAGCAGGCGCAGACCTCCTTCATCTATGATGCGGCGGGCAATCTCATCACCGAGTACAAGGGCTCGGAGAACCGGGTGATGGTGTCCATCGCCGCCATGCCCAAATACCTGCAGTACGCCTTTGTGGCGGTGGAGGACAGCCGTTTCTATACCCACAACGGCATCGACCTGAAGCGCATCGTGGGTGCCTTTGTGTCAAACCTGAGCTCCTCCTCGGTGCAGGGCGGCTCCACGATTACCCAGCAGCTCATCAAGAACACGGTGCTGTCCTCGGAGCAGAGCTACAAGCGCAAGATTCAGGAGGCCTATCTGGCGCTGCAGCTGGAGCAGATCTACACCAAGGACGAGATTCTGGAGTGCTATCTGAACACCATCTATCTGGGGGAAAACTACTATGGTGTGCAGGTGGCCTCCCAGGGCTACTTCGGCAAGGAGCTGGGCGAGCTGACCCTGCGGGAGTGCGCCATGCTGGCGGGCACCTGCAACAGCCCCTACTACTACAACCCCCGGCGCAACTTCTACACCCGCTCCAAGGAGGGCGTGGACTACGCCAAGATCACCAACGACCGCACCGACTATGTGCTGCGGTGCATGTATGAGAACCAGTACATCACCTACGAGCAGTATCAGGAGGCGCTGAACCCCGAGACCGCCCATGTGCTGGAAACCTCCCCCTCCGACGGCGACGCCATGTATGACTATCCCCACTATGTGGAGTACGCGGTCAGGGAGGTGGTGGACATCCTGCTGGAGCTGAACGGTCTGGACAACACCGCCGCCAACCGCAGCGCCATGGAGACGAAGCTGCGCACCGGCGGCTACCGGGTGCAGCTTGCCATCGACACGGAGATTCAGACCATCGTCGAGGACACGCTGGAGAACTGGACCAAGTATCCCTCCCTGCGTGATCCTGCGGACAAGGTATACCGCAGCCTGAACGCCGACGGCACCTACACCGAGATCGTGCAGCCCCAGGCGGCGGCGGTGGTGCTGGACTACCGCACCGGCGAGCTGAAGGCCATCGTGGGCAGCCGCACGAAGCCCACCGCCAAAAAGACCCTCAACCGCGCCACGGACATGAAGATGCCCGTGGGTTCCTCCATCAAGCCCATCGCCGTGTACGCGCCGGCGCTGGAGCTGGGCGCCTCCCCGGCGTCGGTGGTGTTCAACATGCCCCTGCCCATCGCCGGCTGGAAGGATGCCAGCGGCAACGACTCCTGGCCCCTGAACTACGGCGGGGGCGGCTATGTGGGCCCGGAGACCCTGCGCACCGCCATCACCCGCAGCCACAACACCGCTGCGGCCTACACCCTCATGAATCTGGTGGGCATCAACAATTCCGTCTCCTTCCTGCATGCCATGGGCGTGGACGATGACCACATCGACGCGACGCCCTTCGGCCTGTCGCTGGGCTCCAGCGGCATCACGCCCCTGCAGATGACCGTGGCCTACGGCGTGCTCGCCAACGGCGGCGTGTATCAGGAGCCGATCTCCGTGCTGGGCATCTCCGACAGCGAGGGCAACGTCATCTGGGACGGTCACGCCAATCAGGAGCGCCGCCGGGTGTTCTCCTCCTCCACGGCCTACATGATCGTGGACATGATGAAGGACGTGGTGTCCAAGGGCACCGGCACCTCCGCGAAGATCTCCGGACAGACCGTCGCCGGCAAGACCGGCACCAACTCCGACCAGAAGGGCGTGTTCTTCGCTGGCATGACCGGCTACTACTCCTCCGCCATCTGGGTGGGCCACGACAACTACAAGGCGCTGGCCTCCTCGTCCACCGGCAGCGGTGCGGCGGCTCCCATCTGGCAGAGCTACATGAGCAAGATTCATTCCACCAAGGGCCTGAGCAACCGGGACATCCTGGAGGGCAGCTACGCGGACTACGGCCTGGTGCGGGTGACCACCTGCGCGGTATCCGGTCAGCTGGCGACGGATGCCTGCCGCAGCGACGCCATGGGCTACGGCACCGTGACCGACTACTGGCGGGAGGGCACCCAGCCCACCGTCTACTGTCAGCTGCACACCACCCAGACCATCTGCGCCGACAGCGGGCAGCTGGCGGGCCAGTACTGCACGAATGTGGTGACCCGGGGCGTGGTGACCATCCCCTATGGGCACCCGCTGTACAAGTTCATCGGCACGAAGTATGAGAGCGTGCTGCAGCAGTACCTGGGCGGCTCGGCGGTGAACGCGTCCACGGTGTGCACCCTGCACACCACCCCCGCCTACACGGGCCCGTCCACCTCGGACAACGCCTTCACGGCGGACGCGCAGACGCTCATCTCCACGGCCCAGACCCAGCTGACCACCCTTGATCCAGGCTCCGGGCAGTACAATGCCATCAGCATCGCCATCGCCAACCTGCAGAATCTGATCTCCAACGGCGCGGGCCAGGCGGAGATCATCACGGCCATGAGCCAGCTGACGCGGGCCATGGCGGGGCTGGACTGATGGAGGCGGTGTACGGGGCGCTCCGCAGCCTGCGGGCGCCCCTGCAGCGCGGGGAATACGACCTGCACCGGCTGGTGATGGACTGCCTGACGGAGCGGGGCATCGCCTGCGAGCACGAGGTGCGCCTGGCACCCCGGTGCCGCATCGACGTGATGTGCGGCGGCGTGGGCATTGAAATCAAGCGCGGCAAGCCGGAGAAAAGCCGGCTGATGGCGCAGCTGACCCGCTACGCGGCCTGCGGGCAGGTGGAGGCGCTGATCGTGGTATGTGAGCGCAGCGTGGACCTGCCCCGCACCGTGTGCGGTAAGCCGGTGAAAGCGCTGTGTCTGAACAGACTGTGGGGGATCGCACTATGATGGACGAGCACCTCTGGCAGGAGGAGCAGGAGGACGCCGAGGAGGCGCTGCTGCCGCCCTACCTGCGGCAGGTGGACACGAGCCCGCCCCATCCCTGCGGCACGCTGCACTACAACAAGCGCAGCCGCGTGTGGGTGGTGAAGGGTGACCCGGACGTGACGGAGATGTGCAAGCGCCTGTTTCCGGGCAGCGCGGGCAGCCGGCGGGGCGAGGCGCGCTTCACAGCCCACCGCCGCATGATCGGGGAGCTGTGCTGGCTGATGCAGCGCTATCCCCTGACGGTGAAGCTGTCCGACCTGCCCCGGTGGGACGAGGCCGTGCGGGATGCGCGGCAGGCTGCCATCCGCAAGGCGCGCTTTGCCCGGATGCCCGCCCTGATGCAGCCCCCGGCGGGCAGCTTTACCGGCGAGCTGATGCCCTTCCAGCAGGAGGGACTGGCCTTCCTGATGCAGAACGACCGGTGCCTGCTGGCGGACGAGATGGGCCTGGGCAAGACGGTGCAGGCGCTGGCGTACCTGGCCTCCTCCGGCGCGCTGCCGGCGCTCATCATCTCGCCGGCCCACCTGACCCGGAACTGGATGGAGGAGACCGCCCGCTTCCTGCGGGTGGAGGGCCGGGAACCCCGGATTCACATCATCCGTGGCCTGACGCCCTACGACTTGCCCGAGGCGGATGTGTACATCATGCATTATCTGCTCCTTCGCGGCTGGAAGGAGGTGCTTCCTGGACTGCCCGTGCGCTGCGTCATCTTCGACGAGGTGCAGGAGCTGCGGCACAGCGGCACCGAGAAGTACTCCGCTGCCAGCCTGCTGTCGGAGCACTGCGACAGGGTCATCGGGCTGTCCGGCACGCCCATCTACAACGTGGGCGGGGAGATCTGGAATGTCATCAACATTCTGGACTTTCACTTTCTGGGCGACTGGGAGAGCTTCTCCCGGGAGTGGTGCTGCGGCTACGGCAACGCCATTGTCGCCCGCCCGGAGGTGCTGGGCGCCTACCTGCGGCGGGAGGGCATGATGCTCCGCCGCACCAAGCAGGAGGTGCTGCGCCAGCTGCCCCCGAAGCGGCGGCTGGTGCAGGAGCTGGACTGGAACGACCGGGTCTACGCGGCGCTGATGAAGCCCATCCTGCCGGCGCTGACCCGGTGGCGGAGCGGGGAGCTGACCCCGTCCCAGCGGGCGGTGCTGGAGGAGACCATCTCCCAGCAGGCCCGGCAGGCCACCGGCGTCGCCAAGGCACCCTATGTGTGCCAGTTTGTCCGGGCGCTGCTGGAGGGCGGGGAGAAGGTGCTGCTCTTTGCGCACCACCACGACGTGATGGACATCTACAAGCAGGAGCTGAAGGCGTTCTCGCCGGGGTTCATCACGGGCCGGGAGACCGAGGCGCAGAAGGCGCGGGCGGTGGAGCGGTTCATGAGCGGCGCCACCGATCTGGTGTGCATCAGCCTGCGCTCCGCCAGCGGGCTGAACCTGCAGCGGGCCACCTGCGTGGTGTTCGGGGAGTTGGACTGGAGCCCCGCCGTTCACAGCCAGGCGGAGGATCGGGCGCACCGCATCGGACAGGAGGACAGCCTGCTGTGCTACTATCTGGTGTCCCCCCAGGGCAGCGACGCGGAGATGCAGGAGGCGCTGGGCCTGAAGGTGAGCCAGTTCGTGGGGCTGATGGGCGACACGCCCCAGTCCGAGGAGGAGATGCAGACTGCGGCACGTCAGGCGCGGCGCCACGTGGAGCATCTGGCGGAGCGGCTGCTGGAGGAGAGCGTATGAGCATCAGACTGGAGGAGCCGCGCCTGCCGGAGGCGCTGACGGCCCTTGCCGAATGGCCCGACGAGGACGAGCTCATCGGGGTACTGCTGGAGGACATCGACCTGACCGGGCGCGACCTGCATGGCGTGGAGCTGCGGGGCTGCGTGCTGCGCCGCTGCCGCCTGACGGACTGCTGCCTGAGACGGGCAGGGCTGGTGGACGTGCTGCTGGATCACTGCGACCTGTCCGGCGCGTGC
>JAEDKS010000219.1 GCA_016295665.1 Clostridia bacterium | reverse complement strand
GGGCCGCCCCCGCGATGTTCAGCGGCTTCCAGTTGCCGAAGATCATCACGGCCAGGGCCAGGAAGCCGAAGCCCGCCACATCGCCGTTGGCGGTGCAGTTGGAGGTGGTCAGCACGTACACGAAGCCGCCCATGCCCGCCAGCGCACCGGAGATGGTGGTGCCGGCATAGCGCATCTTCATCACGTGGATGCCCAGGGAGTCCGCCGCCTGCGGATTCTCACCGCAGGAGCGCAGGCGCAGGCCGAAGCGCGTCTTATAGAGAATCACCGCCAGGACGATGAACACCAGAATGCACACATAGGTGGCGGGGTACGCCTTGTTGATGAAGGTCTCCCCCAGGAAGCTCATGTCGTCGTTGCGCCCATAGCCGAACATGGCCTTCTTGAGCATGAACCAGGACGCCGCGTCGCCGTCGATGCTCAGGGTGTTCTGGTTGGCGATGAGGCGGATGAAGAACAGCACCAGGGCGGGCGCCAGCAGGTTCAGGGCCGTGCCGCCGATGGTCTGGTCCGCCTTCAGGTTGATGGCGGCGAAGGCCAGCAGCAGGGCGAAGATGGCGCCGCATATTGCCGTGAACAGCATGGCTGACAGCGCGAAGCCCTGCAGTGCCACCCAGTCGGTGGTCGCCTTCGCCTGTGCGAACCAGCCCAGCTGCTGCACCACGCGCACGAACAGCACGCCCATGAAGGCACCGAAGATCATGATGCCCTCCAGGGCCAGGTTGATGATACCGCTGCGCTCCGCGAACACGCCGGCAAGGGCCACGATCATCAGCGGAACGGCATAGACGAGCGTCTGTCGAATCAGGAATGACATTTACTTCACCTGCTCCTTTCCGGTGACCGCTTCGCCCTTCGGGGCAGTCTCCACACGCGCCGCACCGCGCCGCTTGGCGAGCTTGCCGATCGCCACACGGATGACCAGGCTCAGGGCGGACATGTACACGATGACCGCGATGATGACGTCGGTGATGTACTCATTGTAGGCCGTCAGGTTCCGCAGCTGCTGACCGCAGATGTCCAGCATGGACATGAACATGGCGGTGAACACCACGGCAATGGGGTTGTTGGCTGCCAGCAGGGCCACGGGGATGCCGTTGAAGCCCTCGGCGGGCAGGGACTGGTAGGTGCTCCAGAACAGCTCGGTGTTGCCCGCCAGGTAGTACAGCGAGCCGCCCGCCGCCGCCAGCGCGCCGCCGATGGCCATGGTCATCACGATGGTCTTTCTGTCCGCGATGCCGGCATAGCGGGCCGCGTAGCGGTTCATGCCGCAGGCCTTGATCTCGTAGCCCATGGTGGTGCGGCTGAGCATGATGTACACCGCAATCGCCAGCAGAATGGCAATCAGGATGCCGCCGTTGATCTGCGAGCCGGTGAAGATGGCATCCAGCCCCATTTTGGAGGTCTGCACGCCGTTCTCGGCGGTCTTGTAGACGTAGGACAGCTTGTTGCCGTCGATGGCGTTCTTCAGGCGGCTGACATCAAAGACCCAGGTCACCAGGTTGGCGGCAATCCAGTTGGTCATGATGCAGGCCAGCACCTCGTTGATGTTGAGCAGCGCCTTCAGCAGGCCGGGGATCGCGCCCCACAGCGCGCCCGCCAGAATACCGCCCAGGAAGGCCAGGAACCAGATGATGGCGGGGTTCATGGCAAAGGCCGGTGCGCCGCCCCACTGAATGAGGGCGAAGGCCTCGGAAGCCGCGGTGGACGGGATGGACTCCGCGATAAACAGCGTCGCGCAGGTGCCCATCAGGTACTGACCGGGGGTACCGATGTTGAACAGGCCGGCCTTCATGCCCAGCGCCACGGACAGACCCGTCATGACCAGGGGCGTGGCGCGGAAGAGCATATTGCCCATGTTGGTGGCGTTGAAGCCGAAGGTGAGCTGACCGGCGGCGTTGCGTCCCGTGGAGAACAGGCCGGCGACCACCAGCTTGATGCCCTCCCAGGCGCTCTTCAGCCCCAGGTCAGCGGTGGTGAGACCCACCACCAGAATGATGATGGCACCCGCCACCATGCCGATCAGAATGGAAATGAGCGACGCCAGAACGGATTGGGTGCCCTTCCTGCTCAAGAGGGATTCCTTTTTCATGCCTTCCGCACCTCCTGACGCTTTGCGCCGGCCATGTACATGCCCAGCTCCTCCACCGTGGTCTGCTTGGGATCAAGCTCGCCCACGATCTCGCCCTCATACATCACCAGAATGCGGTCGGACAGGTTCATGACCTCGTCCAGCTCCAGGCTGACCAGCAGCACGGCCTTGCCCTTATCCCGCTCGGCCACGATCTGACGGTGGATATATTCGATGGCGCCCACGTCCAGGCCGCGGGTGGGCTGCACGGCGATGATGAGCGGCAGGTCGCGGTCGATTTCGCGGGCGACGATGGCCTTCTGCTGGTTGCCGCCGGACATGGAGCGGGCCACGGTCACGGGGCCCTGACCGGAGCGGACGTCGTACTGCTCGATCAGCTCGCTGGCGTACTTGCGCACCTCACCGAACCGGATGAAGCCGCCCTGCTGGAACCGGGGCTCATGGAAGCGCTGCAGCACCATGTTCTGCTCCAGCGTGAAGTCCAGCACCAGACCGTGCTTGTGGCGATCCTCGGGGATGTGGCTCATGCCGGCCTTGCTGTGCTCCCGCACGGGCGCGTGGGTGATGTCGTGACCCTCCAGCGTGATTTTGCCATCCCGCACCTTTTCCAGGCCCGTGAGGCCATAGACCGTTTCCGTCTGACCGTTGCCGTCGATGCCGGCGATGCAGACGATCTCGCCCTTGCGCACCTGGAAGGACACGCCCTTCACCGCGTCGTGCTTGTAGAGCCGGGAGGCCATGTGCAGGTTCTGCACGTCCAGCACTACGTCGGTGGGATGGGCGTCCTCCTTCTCCACCACCAGCTGAACGGGGCGGCCGACCATCATGCGGCTCAGCTCCTCCTTGGTGGTCTCCCGGGTGTTCACGGTGCCGATATAGCGGCCCTTGCGCAGCACCGTCACCCGGTCGGACACGGAGAGAATCTCGTTGAGCTTGTGGCTGATGAACAGGATGCTCTTGCCCTCCCGGGCCAGCCCGCGCATGATGTCCAGCAGCTCGTCGATCTCCTGGGGGGTCAGCACGGCGGTGGGCTCGTCAAAGATCAGCACC
>JAEDKS010000042.1 GCA_016295665.1 Clostridia bacterium | reverse complement strand
CTGGCCGTGATGATCTTCGGCAACTGGAAGCCGCTGAACATCGCGGGGGCGGCCCTGCTGTTCGGCCTGTTCAAGTGCGTGGCGGCAAGCTACTCCACCCTGGACATCAACGGCGACGGCGTGTACACCCTCAAGGAGCTGGGCATCAACGCCAACTTCTACCGCATGCTGCCCTACCTCATCACCCTGCTGGTGCTGGCGTTCACCTCCAAGAACTCCAGAGCCCCCAAGGCGGAGGGCATTCCCTACGACAAGAGCACACGGTAAGAGCCCTCAAGGGACGCTGCTTCGGCGGCGTCCTTTTTTCACACAGAAACTGGATATTTTTCCGGAATCATGCAGGGAACACGACGGCTGATTCGTTGAATGGACAGGAGGCGATGGGCGTGGGAAAACGGTATCTGGCGCTGCTGCTGGTGCTGCTGACAGCCCTGTGGGGCAGCGGCGCGGCGCGGGCGGAGGATGGAGACTATGACTGGATTCGTCTGCAGTGGGACGGCAGCAGCTGGGCGGTGCCGGAGGGCACCGAGGTGCTGTCCCATCTGGAATGCGATCCCTGGGTGATCGACAGCCTGCGACTGCCCTCCTCCCTGCGGCGAATGCTGCCTGAGAGCCTGTACGGCTATAGCGGCAGCTGCCTGCACATCCCGGAGGGCGTGGAGGAAATGGAGGGCTGGTGCCTGAACTACAGCGCGGTCTGTCGCGTCACGCTGCCGTCCACGCTGCGCGTCTTTGACGGCAGCTCGCTGGCGGGGGCGGAGTCGGTGCGCTATGTCCGCATGGCGGAGGATAACCCGTACTTCATGGTACAGGATGACGTGATCTTCACGAAGGACGGCACCACGCTGGTCTACTATCCGCCGGACAAGCGCGACCTGCACTACGATGTGCCCCGGGGCGTGACCACCATCGGGACATATGCCTTCCGCGGCAACGACTGGCTGGTGACCCTGTCCCTGCCCATGGGTCTCACCGCCATCGAGCGGGGCGGCATCGAGGACTGCGGGCGGCTGGAGGCGGTCAGCCTGCCGCTGTCGCTGGAGCGCATGGGGGACTGGTGCTTCTCCGACTGCGTCAGTCTGGAGCGGGTGCAGATGCCCGACGGGGTCGAGATGGGCGAGCGCTGCTTTGACAACTGTCCGCTGCTTTCGGGCCGCGAGAAGGTGGAGGAGCCGGAGCGGGCGTCCGAGCGCGACTGGTACTGGACCTGGCGCGACGGCCTGATCTCCCCGGTGAACGCCGGGGATCGGGTGCCCATCTACAGCCAGCCCGACGAGGGCAGCAGCGTGCTGTTTCGTTCGGCCTGTGGCAGTTCTGTGACCGTGTGGGAGGAGCTGGACGGGTTCACGAAGGTGGGCTTCTATTCGGACAGGAATTCCGAGAGCATGGAGACGGGCTATGTGCGCTCTGACCAGCTGGTGCGGACGGATGCGTGGGAGCCCCTGTTCACCATCGTGCGGGTGATGCCCCGGCAGGAGCTGAAGGGCAGTCTGCGGGAGATGCGGGCCCTGCCCACGGAGATGCAGACGACGGTCTGGCCCCAGGGTGCTAAGACCTTCCAGGTCAGAGAGGTGACGGGGCAGTGGCTGGAGGGCTACTGGATGGGAATGGTGGTGGAGGACGGCGAAATGTGGGTCAGCTGCCTGGATGGCTTTCCCGCGCTGTGGCTGGGGGATCTGATGGCCTGCTACCGCACCTGGACGGGAGATGACCGGACGCTGGGCATGGTGGTGTCCGACGCCCCCGGCAACCGGGTGAACCTGCGGGAGAAGCCGGACAGAAGCGCACACCGCCGGGCCAAGTACTTCACCGGCACGCAGCTGGAGGTGCTGGGGGAACAGGGCGGCTGGTATCAGGTGCGCATGGTGGACGGCACCGAGGGCTGGATGATGAAGGACTATGTGATGGTTGTGGAACAGGAGGCGTTCTGATGAGGAAGCGGTGGATGACGGTGATGCTGGCGCTGGTGCTGGCGGCGGCGATGGTGCCCGGGATGGCCCGGGCGGAGGGCTCCTGGGGCTCCATCAATCAGGAGCTGAGCCGGGCGGAGGGCTGGCAGGACTACGTGGCGGAAACGGCCTTCCCGCTGGGCGAGGGACACCCCTACGCGGAGGGCAGCGACATCACGGTGCAGGACTGGGGCGCGTACCCGTCCATGGACGGCTCCACGGTGTGCGTGCCCCTGGCGATGGAGCTGGCGAGGCAGCACCTGGACATGGCGGAGAGCGACCTGGCGGGCTTCGTGGCCTTCTCCACCACCCACTATGCCTATGAGCGGCTCATCGGCGGCCTGCCGAATCCCACCGTCACCATCGGAAGCCGGAAGGCCATGATGGACGACACCCGCCCCGTCAGCCTGTTCCTGGGCACGGAGCCCAGCGACGAGGAGTGGGCCATGGCGAAGGCGGCGGGGGTGGAGCTGGAGATGGTGCCGGTGTGCTATGACGCCTTCGTGTTCCTGGTCAACGGCGCCAATCCGGTGGACGACCTGTCGGTGGAGCAGATTCGCGGCATCTACGGCGGCAGCGTCACGAACTGGCAGGATGTGGGCGGCGAGGATCGGGTCATCATCCCCTGGCAGCGCCCGAAGAACAGCGGCAGCCAGACCGCCATGGAGAACCTGGTCATGCAGGGCCGCACGCTGATGGCGGTGAGCAACTACATCTCGGACGGCATGGGCGACCTGGTCAGCGCGGTGGGGGACTACGACAACGGGCGCGGCAGCCTGGGCTACAGCTACCTGTACTACGTGGATGTGCTGTACAAGTCCGGTTCGGTCAAGGTGCTGTCCGTGGACGGCATCGCGCCCACCCCGGAAAACCTGCGCAGCGGCGCCTATCCCTTCACCACCTGCTACTGGGCCGTGTACCGCAAAGGCGACGAGCAGGCGGCGGCCTTCGCGGCGTGGCTGGCGGGCGAGGAGGGGCAGCGCTGCGTGGCGCAGGCGGGGTACATCCCCTTCAACCAGCCGGAGGCGGAAAAAACGCCTGTTGAATCTGTCCATTAAACGTTCAGATTCAACAAAAACACAAACATTAAATTGTATCCATTGAAAATCGTTCGGAAAATGCTTGACAGGTGGTAACGTTTGCGTTACAATGGCACCGTAACAACCCGGTAGGAGGTGCCCGCTGTGTCGAGGATGATGCTGCCCTGCAGGACAAAGCGATCCTGGGAGGCGTGTATCTGTATGCCGGGATGGGTGTATCCGTGTATCAGGAGCGTGGTACTTTAAGCTACCATGCTCTTTTCTTGCGCGGAATGGAAGAACCCGGAATGGGAAAGGATGAAATCCATGAAGAAGGTTGCGGTCATCATGGGCTCGGACAGTGATCTGCCCGTGCTGAAGGGCGCGTTCGACCAGCTGAAGAAGCTGGAGATCCCCTTCGAGGCGCATGTTTACTCGGCACACCGCACGCCCGCGGAGGCGGCGGCCTTTGCCCGGTCGGCCCGGGAGCAGGGCTTCGGCGTGCTCATCGCGGCGGCGGGCAAGGCGGCGCACCTGGCGGGGGCGCTGGCGGCCCAGACCACGCTGCCGGTGATCGGCATCCCCGTGAAGTCGTCCACCCTGGACGGGCTGGATGCCCTGCTCTCCACGGTGCAGATGCCCAGCGGCATGCCCGTGGCGACCGTGGCCATCGACGGCAGCGCCAATGCCGCGCTGCTGGCGGCCCAGATTCTGGCGGTGGAGGATGCCGCCCTGGCCGAGCGGCTGGATGACCTGCGCCGCGCCCAGCACGACGCGGTGCTGGAAAAGGACAGCCGTCTGGTCATCGACTGACGCCGAAGATACCAAAACCCGAACATTGCAGAGATTTGAAGGAGGATGGTTCCCATGAAGAAGCTGGAGCAGCTGTATGAAGGCAAGGCCAAGAAGGTTTTCGCAACCGATGATCCCAACGTTGTGCTGGTGGACTACAAGGATGACGCGACCGCGTTCAACGGCCTCAAGCGCGGCAGCATCGCCGGCAAGGGCGTCATCAACAACCGCGTGACCAACTTCCTGATGCAGATGCTGGAGAAGAACGGCATCCCCACCCACTTCATCGAGGAAATCAGCGACCGGGAGACGCTGGTGAAGAAGGTGTCCATCGTGCCGCTGGAGGTCATCGTGCGCAACATCGCCGCGGGCAGCCTGTCCAAGCGCCTGGGCCTGCCGGAGGGCACCCCCCTCAAGCGCACCGTCATCGAGTACTGCTACAAGAACGATGACCTGGGCGATCCCATGGTGAACGAGTACCACATCGCCGCCATGGAGTGGGTCAGCAAGCCCGAGCTGGACAAGATCGCCGCCTACGCGCTGAAGATCAACGACCTGCTGCGCAAGTACTTCAAGGGCCTGAGCATCGACCTGGTGGACTTCAAGCTGGAGTTCGGCATCACCGCCGACGGCGAGCTGGTGCTGGCGGACGAGATCAGCCCCGACACCTGCCGCTTCTGGGATTCCAAGACCCATGAGAAGCTGGACAAGGACCGCTTCCGCCGTGACCTGGGCGGCGTGGAGGAGGCCTATCAGGAGATCATCCACCGTCTGATGGGCGAGTAAGTCAGGCAAGCAAGAGAGAGTTATAGGAGAGCTGCAATGGCATTTACCATTGACAAGTCGGAATTGGACATCGTCAAGCCCCACGAGGAATGCGGTGTGTTCGGCATCTATCGCAGGGCGCAGGAGGGCGTGGTAGCGGAGACCTATCACGCCCTTTACGCCCTGCAGCACCGTGGTCAGGAGAGCTGCGGCATCGCCGTGAACAACGACGGCGTGATCACCTGCCACAAGGGCATCGGTCTGGTGACCGAGGTGTTCACCCGCGACGTGCTGGAGAAGCTCAGCGAGGGCACCATGGCGGTGGGCCACTGCCGCTACGGCACCACCGGCATCCAGAACCAGAACAACGCCCAGCCCCTGCTGGTTAACCACCGCAAGGGCGCCATGGCCCTGTGCCACAACGGCAACCTGACCAACGCCGCCGAGCTGCGGGAAAAGCTGGAGATGAATGGCGCGATTTTCCATGCCACCTCCGATTCGGAGGTCATCGCCTACATCATCACCCAGCAGCGGCTGAAAACCGGCTCCATCGAGGAGGCCGTCCGCACCTCCATGCCCCTGCTCAAGGGCGCCTATTCGCTGGTGATCATGAGCCCCACCAAGCTGATTGCCGCCCGGGATCCCCACGGCTTCCGGCCCCTGTGCATGGGCCACATCGGCGAGGACGTGGTGTTCGCCTCCGAGTCCTGCGCGCTCGATGCCATCGGCGCCACCTTTGACCGGGACATCGAGGCCGGCGAGGTGGTGGTGGTCAATGCCGAGGGCATCCGCAGCTACCGCATGGAGGGTGCCTGCCACGACGGCATGTGCGTGTTTGAGTACATCTACTTCGCCCGGCCCGACTCCGTGATCGACGGTGCCTCCGTCCACGAGGCCCGCCTCCGCGCCGGCACCTTCCTGGCGCTGGATCACCCGGTGCAGGCGGATGTGGTCATCGGCGTGCCTGACTCGGGCATCGACGCCGCCATCGGCTTCGCCCGGCAGTCCGGCATTCCCTACGGCATCGGCTTCATCAAGAACAAGTACATCGGGCGCACCTTCATC
Organism: Clostridia bacterium; assembly: GCA_016295665.1. Taxonomy (GTDB): domain Bacteria; phylum Bacillota; class Clostridia; order Christensenellales; family Aristaeellaceae; genus HGM11604. The sequence goes on along the minus strand of JAEDKS010000042.1, from coordinate 10,768 downwards.
CAGCCCGGACAGAAGCAGCGGCAGAACGCCGTGCGCATCAAGCTGAACGCCGTGCGCAACACCGTCTGCGGCAAGCGGGTGGTCATGGTGGACGACTCCATCGTCCGCGGCACCACCTCGGCCCGCATCGTGAAGCTGCTGCGGGAGGCCGGCGCCACCGAGGTGCATGTGCGCCTTTCCTCGCCGCCCTTCCGTCATCCCTGCTACTTCGGCACCGACATCGACTCCACCGAGAACCTGATCGCCGCCCACCACACCGAGGAGGAGATCGCGGAGCTCATCGGCGCGGACAGCGTGGGCTACCTGAGCCTGGAGGACTGCGACAAGCTGGCCCGGGGCAGCAAATGTGCCTTCTGCAAGGGCTGCTTCTCCGGCGTGTACCCCGTGGAGCCGCCCCAGCAGGCCCAGAAGAACAAGTTTGAGCGCCCCCTGAGCGAAAAGGAACAGTGACCGAAATCAGGCAACGACCCACTCACAAGGAGGAACACACATGGTCAACGCATCCATGAGCGAAAGTTACAAGGCTGCCGGTGTGGACATCACCGCCGGCTACAGGTCCGTGGAGCTGATGAAGGCGCACGTCGCCCGTACCCTGACCAGCGGCGTGCTGGACGGCATTGGCGGCTTCGGCGGCCTGTTCGAGCTGGACACCCGGGGCATGGAGCATCCCGTGCTGGTCAGCGGCACCGACGGCGTGGGCACCAAGCTGAAGGTCGCCTTCCTGCTGGACAGGCATGACACCATCGGCATCGACTGCGTGGCCATGTGCGTCAACGACGTCATCTGCTGCGGCGCCAGGCCCCTGTTCTTCCTGGACTACATCGCCTGCGGCAAAAACGAGCCCGAGAAGATCGCCGCCATCGTGGCGGGCGTGGCGGAGGGCTGTGTGCAGGCCGAGAGCGCCCTGGTGGGTGGCGAGACCGCCGAGCATCCCGGCATGATGCCCGTGGACGAGTACGACCTGGCGGGCTTCTCCGTGGGCGTGGTGGACAAGGCGCGCATCATCGACAAGAACACCATGCGCCCCGGCGACGTGATGATCGCCCTGCCCTCCACCGGCGTGCACTCCAACGGCTTCTCCCTGGTGCGCAAGGTGTTCGCCATCGGCATGGGCGGCGAGAACCGCACCTACGCCGAGCTGGACAAGCCCCTGTGGGAGACCCTGCTGACCCCCACGAAGATCTACGTGAAGCCCGTCCGCGCCCTGCTGGCGCAGGTGCAGCCCCGGGCCATCAGCCACATCACCGGCGGCGGCTTCTATGAGAACATCCCGCGCGGCCTGGGCGAGGGCTGCGCGGCCCGCATCGAGAAGGCTGCGGTGCGCCGCCTGCCCATCTTCGACATCATCCAGCGCGAGGGCAACGTGCCGGAGCGCGACATGTACAACACCTTCAACATGGGCGTGGGCATGACCATCACCGTGGCGAAGGAGGATGCGGACAGGGCGCTGTCCATCCTGCACGAGAACGGCGAGCCCGGCGCCTATGTGCTGGGCGAGATCGTCCGTGGTGAAAAGGGCGTGGAGCTGTGGTAAGGACGTGTATCATGGTGTCCGGCGGCGGCACCAACCTGCAGGCGATCATCGACGCCAAGAACCAGGGCCGCATCCCCCACGCGGAGCTGTCCCTGGTCATCGCCAGCCGCCCCGACGCCTATGCGCTGACCCGGGCGGAGCAGGCCGGCATTCCCGGTCTGGTGCTGCGCAAGACCCGGGCCGTCTCCATCGAGGCGTACGGTGAGCAGCTGCTGCAGGTGCTGCGGGACAACCGCATTGAGGTGATCGTGCTGGCGGGCTTCCTGACGATCCTGCCGGAGAACGTCATCCGCGCCTACGACCACCGCATCCTGAACATCCACCCCAGCCTGATTCCCTCCTTCTGCGGCAAGGGCTTCTATGGCCTGAAGGTGCACGAGGCGGCGCTGGCGCGGGGCGTGAAGGTGACGGGCGCGACGGTGCATTTTGTGAACGAGATTGCCGACGGCGGCGACATCATCGCCCAGAAGCCCGTGCTGGTGGAGCCGGGGGACACCCCGGAAACGCTCCAGAAGCGGGTGATGGAGCAGGCCGAGTGGCTGCTGCTGCCCAAGGCGCTGGAGGATGTGGCCTGCGGGCTGGACAAGTGACGGAGGGAAACCATGAAAGCTGTGAATCTGAGCGAGCTTCTTGCCGGGAACGCCTACCCGGGCCGCGGCATCGTGCTGGGTCTGGACGAGACGGGCGAAAACGCCGTGATCGCCTACTTCATCATGGGGCGCAGCGTGAACAGCCGCAACCGGGTGTTCGAGGAGTCCGAGGACGGCATCATCACCCGGGCCCATGACGAGAGCCTGATGACCGACCCCCACCTCATCATCTACGCCCCCGTGCGCGACCTGGGCGACGGGCGCATCATCGTGACCAACGGCGACCAGACCGACACCATCCGCGATTTCCTGCGGGCGGGCAAGTCCTTCGAGGACGCCCTGCGCACCCGCACCTTTGAGGACGACCAGCCCAACTGCACCCCCCGCATCTCCGGTCTGGTGGAGGTGAAGGACGGGGCCTGTGGCTACCGGCTGTCCATTCTCAAGAGCGACGACAACGACGATACCAGCGTGCAGCGCTTCTTCTTCGACTATCCCCAGCCCAAGGCCGGCGTGGGTCACTTCATCCACACCTATCAGGGCGACGGCGCGCCGCTGCCCTCCTTCGCCGGGGAGCCCGAGAAGGTCACGCTGCGGGGCGACATCGAGCAGTTCGCCCTTGAGACCTGGGACGCGCTGAACGACGACAACAAGGTATCCCTGTACGTGGCCTACATCAGCCTGAAGGACGGCAGCAGCGACACCATCATCATCAACAAGCATGACCAGGAGGATGCGGTATGCTGAAGCACATCACGCTGCCGGCCATCACGGTCATTGGCAAGGAAGGCTCGACGAAGGACGGGGAGGATTTCATCGCCCGGCTGTGGAATGAAGCCAACAGCCACTTCGGGGAGATCGCCCCGCTGACCAAGCGGAACCTGCAGGGTCAGCTGGTGGGCATCTGGGGCGCCATGAGCGACATGAGCCGCAGCTTCCGTCCCTGGCAGAACAACTACAGCGAGGGTCTCTATCTGGCGGGTGCCGCCTGCCGAGATGACGCCGAGGCTCCCCGGGGCTGGGTCAAGTGGGTGCTGCCCGCGTCGGAGTACGTGTTCGTGCCCAACACCCAGCCGGAGTCCTTCACCTACGGGCTGGAGCTGCTCAAGGAGGAGGGGCTGGAGCTGGTGGGTGCGGCATATGACTTCACCGACCCGCTCAGCGGCAAAATGTACATCTACTATCCCATCAAGAGGCTGTGACGGCGCAGAAGGAGGCAATTCCCCATGGCAACTGAAATGCAACTCAAATACGGCTGCAATCCCAACCAGAAGCCCAGCCGCGTTTACATGGAGCAGGGCGAGCTGCCCATCACCGTGCTGAGCGGCAGGCCGGGCTACATCAACCTGCTGGACGCGCTCAACGGCTGGCAGCTGGTGCGTGAGCTGAAGCGCGCCACCGGCCTCCCCGCAGCGGCCTCCTTCAAGCATGTCAGCCCCGCAGGCGCCGCGCTGGGCCTGCCGCTGGATGAGACCATGCGGAAGATCTACTTCATCCGGCAGGACATGGAGCTGTCCCCGCTGGCCTGCGCCTATGCCCGGGCCCGTGGCGCCGACCGCATGTCCTCCTTCGGTGACTGGATTTCCCTGAGCGACGTGTGCGACGAGTCCACCGCGAAGCTCATCAAGCCCGAGGTGTCCGACGGCATCATCGCCCCCGGCTACACCCCCGAGGCCCTCGCCATCCTGACGGCGAAGAAGAAGGGCGCCTACAACGTGGTGCAGATCGACCCCGACTACCGCCCCGCGCCCATCGAGCACAAGCAGGTGTTCGGCGTCACCTTCGAGCAGGGTCGCAACGAGTTCGTCATTGACGAGGCGCTGCTGGAGGACATCGTGACGAAGAACCGTGACCTGCCCGAGAGCGCCAAACGCGACCTGATCGTGGCGCTGATCGTGTTGAAGTACACCCAGTCCAACTCCGTGTGCTACGCCAAGGATGGTCAGGCCATCGGCATCGGCGCCGGTCAGCAGAGCCGCATCCACTGCACCCGCCTGGCGGGCCAGAAGGCCGACAACTGGCTGCTGCGTCAGCATCCGCAGGTGCTGGCCCTGCCCTTCGTGGACAAAATCGGCCGCCCCGACCGGGACAACACCATCGACGTGTACATCTCCGACGATGCCGAGGACGTGCTGGCGGAGGGCCGCTGGCAGCAGTTCTTCAAGGTGAAGCCCGAGCCCCTGACCCGGGAGCAGAAGAAGGAATGGCTCGCGCAGCAGACCGGCGTGGCCCTGGGCAGCGATGCCTTCTTCCCCTTCGGTGACAACATCGAGCGGGCGCACCGCTCCGGCGTGAGCTATGTGGCGCAGCCCGGCGGCTCCATCCGCGACGACAACGTGATTGAGATGGCGGACAAATTCGGCATGGTGATGTGCTTCACCCACATGCGCCTGTTCCACCACTGAGCACAGGGATCAGGCACCGAAAGCAACAGAAGAAGGTGAGAAAACATGGCAGAGCTGGTGCTGAAAAGGCTGACCGCGCAGGACGGTCGGGAGATCTATGACATGCTTCAGGAGATCCCGGCGGAGGAGCAGGGCTTTCAAATGAGTGCGCACGGCATGCGCTACGACGAGTATCAGGCGTGGCTGGCGGCCCAGGAGAGGAACGCGGCGCAGACGGGTCTGGTGGACGGCTGGAAGGTGCCGCAGACCATGTACTGGCTCTATGCCGACGGCGAGCCCGTGGGCGTGGTCAAGCTCCGTCACTTTCTGACCGATGCGCTGCGCGACGCGGGCGGGCATATCGGCTACGCGATCCGCCCCACGGCAAGGGGAAGGGGCTACGGCACAGCCATCTGCCGCCTGGCGCTCCGGGAGGCGTTTGCGCTGGGCATTGAATCGGTGCTGATCACCGTGCAGAGCGATAACGAGGCCTCGAAGGCGGTGTGCCGCCGGAATGGCGGGCACGAGGCGCCTGAGCGGCTGGGACACTGTTATTTCTGGTTTACGGAGGACGGAAGATGAAAGTTTTGATTGTCGGCGGCGGCGGGCGTGAGCATGCCATTGCCATGAAGATCGCGGAAAACCCCAGCGTGGAGAAGCTCTATGCCGCGCCCGGCAACGGCGGCATGGCGGACCAATGCGAGTGCGTGAACATCAAGGCCACGGACATGGAGGCCATCGTGGCCTTTGCCCGGGAGCAGGCCATCGACTTTGTGGTGGTCGCGCCCGACGACCCGCTCTGCATGGGGCTGGTGGATCTGCTGAAGGAAAGCGGCATCCCCGCCTTCGGCCCCGAAAAGAAGGCCGCCATCATCGAGGGCAGCAAGGTGTTCTCCAAGAACCTGATGAAGAAGTACGGCATCCCCACGGCGTCCTACGAGACCTTCAGCGACTATGACGCGGCGGTGCGCTACATCAACTCCGATGCCTGCCCCGAGCCGCTGGTGGTCAAGGCGGACGGCCTGGCCCTGGGCAAGGGCGTGCTGATCTGCCCCACGCGCGCCGACGCGCTGAAGGCCGTGGACGACATGATGAACCATGCCCAGTTCGGCAAGAGCGGCAGCAGCGTGGTCATCGAGGAATTCCTGGAGGGGCCGGAGGTGTCCGTGCTGGCCTTCACCGACGGCAACGTGGTGAAGCCCATGGTCTCCAGCATGGATCACAAGCGCGCCCTGGACGGCGATCAGGGCCTGAACACCGGCGGCATGGGCACCATCGCCCCCAATCCCTGCTACACCCGGGAGATGGCGGAGAGGTGCATGCGGGAGATCTTCCTGCCCACCATGCACGCCATGAACGCCGAGGGCCGCACCTTCCGCGGCTGCCTGTACTTCGGTCTGATGCTGACCGGGGACGGCCCGAAGGTGATCGAGTACAACTGCCGCTTCGGTGACCCGGAGACCCAGGTGGTGCTGCCCCTGCTGAAAAGCGACCTGCTGACCATCATGCAGGCCACCGCGAACGGCACCCTGTCCGACGTGGACGTGGTGTTCGATGAGGGTGCGGCTTGCTGCGTGGTGCTCGCCAGCGGCGGCTATCCCGTGAAGTACCAGAGCGGCTATCCCATCTCCGGTCTGGCGGAGGCGGGGGAGACGGCGCAGGTGTTCCATGCGGGCACCCGCCGTCAGGGCGATGACATCGTGACCGCCGGGGGCCGCGTGCTGGGCGTGACCGCCACCGCGCCCACCCTGCGGGAGGCCATCGACCGCGCTTACGAGGCTGCGGACAGAATCCAGTTCACGGACCGGCACATGCGCCGCGACATCGGTGCGCGGGCGCTGCGGGGTCTGTAAGGAAGATACAGGGAGGGTTGAACATGAGCGTCAAGCGCATCTATGTGGAAAAGAAGCCGGAATACGCGGTCGAGGCCCGGCAGCTGCTGTGGGAGATTCGCCACATTCTGCTCATCCGGAGCGTGAAGGCCCTGCGCCTGCTGAACCGCTATGACGTGGAGGGCGTCGAGGATGCCCTCTACGAGACCTGCCGGCCCATCGTGTTCTCCGAGCCGCAGGTGGACGTGACCTACACGGCGCTGCCGGCGTTTGACGGCGCGGTGTTTGCGGTGGAGTACCTGCCGGGACAGTTCGACCAGCGGGCGGACTCCTGCGCGGAGTGCATTCAGCTGGTGGGCCAGTGCGCCCGCCCCACCGTCCGCACGGCGCGGGTCTACCTGCTTTCCGGCGACATGACCGAGGATGAGCTGGCGCGCATCAAGAAGCACGTCATCAACCCCGTGGAGAGCCGTGAGGCCGATCTGGCGGAAAAGACCACCCTCCGCCAGCAGTACGACACCCCCGACCATGTGGAGACCCTCACCGGCTTCACCGCCATGGACGCGGCGCAGGTGGATGCCTTCGTGAAGAAGTACGGTCTCGCCATGGACGATGACGATCTGGCCTTCTGCCGGGACTACTTCGCCTCCGAGAAGCGCGACCCCACCCTCACCGAGATTCGCATGATCGACACCTACTGGTCCGATCACTGCCGCCACACCACCTTCCTGACCACCATCGACGACGCGGACATCGCCCATGAGGCCGTGGAAAAGGCCTTCCGCCGGTACCTTTCGGCCCGGGAGACCGTCTACGGCGAGCGCATCGCGAAGAAGCCCGTCAACCTGATGGACATCGCCACCATGGGCGCGAAGTACCTGAAGAAGCAGGGCTGCCTGCCCAACCTTGATGAGAGCGAGGAGATCAACGCCTGCTCCATCAAAATCGACGTGGACATCGACGGCAAAACCGAGCCCTGGCTGCTCATGTTCAAGAACGAGACCCACAACCACCCCACCGAGATCGAGCCCTTCGGCGGCGCGGCCACCTGCATCGGCGGCGCCATCCGTGACCCCCTCTCCGGCCGCTCCTATGTCTACGGCGCAATGCGCGTCACCGGAGCCGCCGACCCCCTGAAGCCTGTCAGCGAGACCCTGCCCGGCAAGCTGCCCCAGCGCAAGCTGGTGACCACCGCCGCGGCGGGCTATTCCAGCTACGGCAACCAGATCGGCCTGGCTACGGGGCTGGTGGACGAGCAGTACCATCCCGGCTATGCCGCCAAGCGCCTGGAGATCGGCGCGGTGGTGGGCGCGGCGCCGGAGAGCCATGTGCGCCGGGAGCAGCCTGCCCCCGGGGACAAAATCGTGCTGCTGGGCGGTCGCACGGGCCGTGACGGCTGCGGCGGCGCCACCGGCTCATCCAAGAGCCACAAGCTGGAGAGCCTGGAGACCTGCGGGGCCGAGGTGCAGAAGGGCAACGCCCCCACCGAGCGCAAGCTGCAGCGCCTGTTCCGGAACGGCGATGTGACCCGGCTCATCAAGCGCTGCAACGACTTCGGCGCGGGCGGCGTCAGCGTCGCCATCGGCGAGCTGGCGGACGGCCTGAAAATTGACCTGGATCGGGTGCCCAAGAAGTACGACGGTCTGGACGGCACCGAGCTGGCGATCTCCGAGAGCCAGGAGCGCATGGCGGTGGTGCTGGCCCCCGAGGACGTGGACGCCTTCCTCGCCGCCGCGAGGGCGGAGAACCTGGAGGCCACCGTGGTGGCGGAGGTCACCGAGGAGCCCCGGCTGCGCATGAGCTGGAAGGGCGTGACCATCGTTGACCTGAGCCGCGAGTTCCTGAACAGCAACGGCGCCGAGAAGCACACCCGCGTGCAGGTGGCGCAGGACGGCGTGCAGCAGGTGAAGCTGGGCGGCGACACCGTGACGGAGAAGCTGGCTGCCATGGCGGGCAACCTGAACATCTGCTCCAAGCAGGGCCTGAGCGAGCGCTTCGACGCCACCATCGGCGCGGCGACCGTGCTCATGCCCTTCGGCGGCAAAAAGCAGCTGACCCCCAACCAGACCATGGTTGCCAAGCTGCCCGTGCGCCACGGCAACACCGACACCGTGTCCGGCATGGCCTACGGCTTCCATCCCGAGCTCATGGAGCAGAGCCCCTACGAGGGTGCCTATCTGGCGGTGGTGGAGAGCGTGGCGAAGCTGGTCGCGGCGGGCTTTGACTACCGGAAGGCGTACCTGACCTTCCAGGAGTACTTCGAGCGCATGACCGCCGACCCCACCCGCTGGGGCAAGCCCTTCGCGGCGCTGCTGGGCGCCTTCGACGCGCAGCTTGACCTGAAGCTGGCAGCCATCGGCGGCAAGGACTCCATGTCCGGCACCTTCGAGCAGATGGACGTGCCGCCCACGCTCTGCTCCTTCGCGGTGGCCCCCGGCAGGGCCAGCGAGGTCATCAGCCCCGAGTTCAAGGAGGCCGGTCACGAGGTGCGTCTGGTGGCCTGCGATCCCCACGACACCGGGGCGCTGACCGCGAGCTTTGAGGCCGTTCATCAGGCCATCCGCTCCGGCAGCGTGGTCTCCGCGTGGGCCCTGGGCCTGGGCGGCGTGGCGGAGGGCCTGTTCAAGATGGGCCTGGGCAACGGCATCGGCACCCGCATCGACGACGACTTCGAGGGCGACCTGTTCGCCCAGCAGATGGGCGGCATCCTGCTGGAGTGCGCGGACACCGTGGCGCTGGGCGAGAAGGTGGGCGACACCATCGCCGACTGGGTGCTGGAGTACGAGGGCGACCGCATCGACCTGGCCCCCATGCAGGAGATCTACGAGAGCAAGCTGGACAAGGTGTTCTCCTATCGCGGACACACCGGCGAAACCACCGAGAGGTTCACCTACGAGGGCGGGAAGGCCCCGGTCATGCCCGCCGTCAGGACGCAGAAGCCCCTGGCCTTCATTCCCGTGTTCCCCGGCACCAACTGCGAGTATGACACCGCCCGGGCCGTGGAGCGGGCCGGCGGCGCGGCGGAGATTCTGGTCATCAACAACCTGAGCCCCGAGGCCATCACCGAGAGCATCCGGAAGGCCGCGTCCATCATCGCCCGCAGCCAGATGATCGTGCTGCCCGGCGGCTTCTCCGGCGGCGACGAGCCCGACGGCAGCGCCAAGTTCATCAACGCCTTCTTCCGCAATCCCGCCATGAAGGACGCGGTGGCGGAGCTGCTGGAGAAGCGCGACGGCCTGATGCTGGGCATCTGCAACGGCTTCCAGGCGCTCATCAAGCTGGGTCTGGTGCCCTTCGGACGCATCGTGGACACCGACGACCAGTGCCCGACCCTGACCTTCAACGAGATCGGTCGCCACCAGTCCATGCTGGTGCGCACCCGTGTCGCCTCCGTGAAGAGCCCGTGGCTCAGCCGCTGCGAGACGGGCGACATCCACACCGTCGCCATCAGCCACGGCGAGGGCCGCTTCGTGGGGCCCGAGGCGCTCATCCGCCAGCTGGCTGCCAACGGTCAGATCGCCACCCAGTATGTGGATCTGTCCGGCAACCCCAGCATGGATACCCGCTTCAACCCCAACGCCAGCTACTTCGCCATCGAGGGCATCACCAGCCCCGACGGACGCGTGCTGGGCAAGATGGGCCACACCGAGCGCTCCGGCGAGAACCTGTACAAGAACGTGCCCGGCGACAAGTACCAGCCGCTGTTTGAGGGCGGCGTGGCCTACTTCCGGTAAGCCGCCGGCAGGGAGGCCGCATGCTGCTGCACGAATTTGATCCCAACCCCCAGGCGGTCATCAACCCGAGCCATGCCGCGGCCCCCGTGCCCGGCATGCCCCGGGTGATGGTCTCCTGCTTTGCCAGCGTCACCTTCGACCGCATGGTGCGCAGCCTGAAGGCGGAGCCCATGGCTGAAACGAAAACCGCCAACATGGTCTATCCCATCTACCGCGCCGTCTATGGCGGCGTGCCCGTCGCCCTGCAGATGGCGGCGGTGGGTGCCCCGGTCTGTGCGGGGAACCTGGAAGAGTGCTATGCCATGGGCGTGGAGACCGTGGTGCTGTTCGGCAACTGCGGCGTGCTGGACGGAGCGATCGGGGACTGCTCCATCATCCTGCCCACCGCCGCGCTTCGGGATGAGGGCACCAGCTATCACTACGCGCCGCCCTCGGAGGAGATTGAGGTCAACCCCCGGTACCGGGACGTTTTCCTCGGCCTGCTGGAGGAGCTGGGCGTGCCCCACACCCGGGGCAAGACCTGGACCACGGATGCCTTCTACCGCGAAACCCGGGAGAAGGTTGCGCGGCGCAGGGCTCAGGGCTGCGTCTGCGTGGAGATGGAGGCCGCCGCCGTGGCGGCGATGGCGCAGTTCCGCAAGAAGGAGGCGTTCATCTTCTTCTACGCGGGCGACAGTCTGGACGGCGACAGCTG
>JAEDKS010000218.1 GCA_016295665.1 Clostridia bacterium | reverse complement strand
GAGGGACGCTCCGGACCAGTCCGCGCCCGGGTCGCTGGCCCTTCATCCCTCCGGATATGCTCGTCAAATATGCTCAAAGAAGGCGGTTCCGTCCTGATTCCGCAGCACGCCGTCCTCGAAGTGCAGGGGCAGGGGCTTGGCGATCATGTAGCGCAGGATTTCGTCCATGCGCACGCTCTCCTGGAAGGTGACCAGCGAGAAGCTGACGCCATGCTTGTGGGCGCGTCCGGTGCGCCCGATGCGGTGCAGGTAGTACTCGTTTTCCGGGGGCAGGTCGAAGTTGATGACCGCCTCCACGTCGTCCACGTCGATGCCACGGGCCGCCACGTCGGTGGCGATGAGGATGGGGAACTTGCCCTTGCGGAAGCCGCTCATGGTCTCGTTGCGCTGGCTCTGGCGGATGTCGCCGTGGATGCACTCGGCCTGGTAGCCCTCCTTCTTCAGGCGGCTGGTGAGGCGATCGGTCATGAACTTGGTGTTGCAGAAGATCATGATGCGCTGATACACATCGGCGTCGAGCAGGTAGAGCAGATGGTCGATCTTCTGGTTCTGCTCGGTGGCGATGACGTACTGCGCAATCTGGGGCCGATCCTTCTTGGTGGCCTCCACGGTGATCTCCACGGGCTCGTGCTGGTACTTCCACGCGATGGTCAGCACGTCCTGGTTGGTGGTGGCGGAGAACAGCACCAGCTGGCGGTCGACGGGCGTTGCCTCGATGATCCTGGTCACGTCCTTGACGAAGCCCATGTTGAGCATCTCGTCAGCCTCGTCGAGCACCATGGTATGCACCGCGTCCAGGTAGATGTTGCCGCGCTGCATGTGGTCAAGCAGGCGGCCCGGGGTCGCGATGATGATCTGGGGCTTGCGCTTGAGCTGATTGAGCTGCTTGGTGATGGGCTGTCCGCCGTAGAGCACGGCGATGCGGCAGCCGGTGATGTACTTGGCGAGGCGGGTCAGCTCGTCGCCGATCTGCAGCGCCAGCTCACGGGTGGGGGCCAGCACGACCTCCTGCACGCGGCTGTCCTTGAGCTGCACGTACTCCAGCATGGGAATGCCGAAGGCGCAGGTCTTGCCGGTGCCGGTGGGGGCGATGGCGTTGATGTCCGCGCCGGACATCATCAGGGGAATGGTGCGGGCCTGCACGGTGGAGGGCTCGGTGAAGCCCATGTCCTTTACAGCCCGGAGGATTTCCTTTGACAGATCCATCTCGTCAAAGGAGGTGATGGTCATGTTTTCGGTTTCAGCCAAGGGATAGCTTCTCTCCTCTCAGATAATGGCGGGGCGGGCGGGCCGGCGCCGGCCCGCCCATGCGTGACTTACGCGGGGTAGGAGCGGATGGCGCGGCTGAGCTGGTCGGGGCAGGACGTATCGCCACGGCAGGGAATGCCCTGCAGACGCTCGGCGACCTCCTCGGCCTTCTGACCGATGACCATCTTCGCGAGGCCCTGGGTGTTGCCCTTGCAGCCGCCGTCGAACTTGCAGTGGGTGATGATACCGTCCTGAATCTCCAGCTCGATGGCGCGAGAGCAGGTACCGCTGGTCTTGTAGATGTACATGATGAAAAACCTCCTCATCTTGTGTGGTTCTCTGGTACATTCGCCGTCCCCGGGCGTTTTTCCTGCCTGCCGGAGCACCCGACGGGCCCAAAAGGCATAATTTGCCGATGAGAGGGGGCGGGCAGCATGGCTGTAACGCTTTGCGGCGGCAGTGCGGGGCTATGGGCGTATCGGGACGGATGGCAGCGCCTGCCCTGTCCCCTGCCCCATCCCGCGCTGCTGGCGCGGAGCGGTGCGGGGCTGCTGGTGCTGGATGACCGGGCCCAGCTGCTGTGGGACGGCAGGCAGCTGATACCGGTGCCCCGGGGCGTGGAGGCGCTGCTGAGCTGGCGCGGGGACGCGCTGCTGCTCTCCGGCGAGACGGACGGCGTGATGCGCCTGTCACTCACGACCGGTCAGCCCCTCCTCGTGGCGCCCGCCGGGGTCTACCCGCAGGACGCGTGCCTGATGCCCGGGGATGTGCTGGCGGTGTGCGGGGGCTGCGACGGCACCGTGCGGCTGCTGAACCCCTTCAGCCTGCGCCCCCTGCGCACGCTGACCCTGCCGGGCATCACCGAGCGCATCGCCTGGTCGGGGGACGCGCTGCACGTGCTCTGCGCGGTGGGCGACACGGCGGTGCGGTGCCAGTACTGGCGCATCGCCCGGGCCGGGGCGCCGCAGTGCGTGGCGCTGCTGCCGGGGCTGCCCGGGGCCGTGTGCGGGGATACGCGGGGCGGCGCGTGGGTTGCCGCCACCGAGACCCTGTGCCGCTTTCCGGCGGGGGCGCTCCGGCCCGATTGCGCCATCGGTGGCACCGGACTCGTCCGGCACATGGTCTGCTCGGGCGGGCGGCTGATGACCTGCGACCCGGTGCTGGGGTGCTGCACGCTGTTCGGCCCGGGCGGCTACCCCGCCGCGACCTGGCACGGCGACGTGGGACAGGGACTGCTGTAGCGCGGCCCTCAGCCCGCCGCCATTCCGCGCACCAGCGTCTCGATTCGCAGCTGCCAGTCCTCCCCCAGCCCGGTCAGCCCGGCGATGTCCGCGCCGGTGACCGGCCCGTCCGCCTCCAGCATCCGACCGGCCCACGCCCGGTAGGCCGCCAGCTCCGCCGGGTGGCACAGCCGGTACAGCCAGTCGTCCGCCAGCAGCACCAGCCCCTCGCTGAGGTCATGGGTGCCGTCGTCCATGGCGATGGGGCCGTCCAGAAGCCCATCCGTCCAGGCGTGGGTGTACTCGTGGAGCAGCTGACGATGCGCGTCCGCCGCCTCCCCGGGCGTTGCGGGCGCCGACGCCATGGCACAGAGCGCGTCCCGCATCAGCACGCCCCGACCGTTCCGGGGCAGGCTGCAGGACAGATACGCCACGGCAGGCTTGCCGGTATGGCGCACCATCGCCGCCAGCACCGGGCAGTCCGCCAGCCGTGCCCGAAGCTGCGCCATGCCCGCCGCGCACCTGTCCAGCTCGGTCTGCCGCCAGTGCAGGTAGCGGGGTAGCGCCTCGTCCAGCGCCGCCAGCAGCGGGCGCAGGAACCGCGCCCGATCCTCCTCCGTAAAGCCGGGGTGGTTGAGCAGCAGCGCCCTGGTCGCCACCCAGTCCGGGGCAAGGAAGGGCAGGAAACCCACACTTGCCAACCGGTCAA
>JAEDKS010000217.1 GCA_016295665.1 Clostridia bacterium | reverse complement strand
CACCACCACCGCTACCCTGCTGGCGCAGGCCATCGTCCGCGAGGGCCTGAAGAACCTCGCCGCCGGCGCCAACCCCATGGTGCTCAAGCGCGGCATTGAGGCCGCCACCGCCGCCGCCGTGGACGGCCTGCGCGAAATGAGCAAGCCCGTGGGCGGCAAGCAGGCCATCGCCAACGTCGCCGCGAACTCCGCCGCCGACCAGACCATCGGTCAGCTGATCTCCGACGCCATGGAGACCGTCGGCGCGGACGGCGTGATCACCGTCGAGGAGAGCAAGACCATGACCACCGGCATGACCACCACCGAGGGCATGATGTTCGACCGTGGCTATGCCTCCGCCTACATGGTCACCGACACCGAGAAGATGGAAGCCGTGCTCGATGATCCGCTGATCCTGATCACCGACAAGAAGATCTCCGTCATTCAGGAGATCCTGCCCCTGCTGGAGAGCGTCGTGCAGATGGGCAAGAAGCTGCTCATCATCGCCGAGGACGTGGAGGGCGAGGCCCTGTCCACCCTGGTGGTCAACAAGCTGCGCGGCACCTTCACCTGCGTCGCCGTCAAGGCCCCCGGCTTCGGCGACCGCCGCAAGGAAATGCTGCAGGACATCGCCGTGCTCACCGGCGGCACCGTCATCTCCTCCGAGACCGGCATGGAGCTCAAGGAGGCCGATGTGTCCATGCTGGGCCGCGCCCGTCAGGTGAAGGTCAACAAGGAGAACACCACCATCGTCGCCGGCGCTGGCAGCAAGGCTGACATCGACGCCCGCGTGGCCCAGATCCGTGCCCAGATCGCGGAGACCACCTCCGACTACGACCGTGAGAAGCTGCAGGAGCGCCTCGCCAAGCTGGCGGGCGGCGTGGCCGTCATCCAGGTCGGCGCGGCCACCGAGGTGGAGATGAAGGAGCGCAAGCTGCGCATCGAGGACGCCCTCGCCGCGACCCGCGCTGCCACCGAGGAGGGCATCGTGCCCGGCGGCGGCATCGCCCTGCTGAACACCATCCCCGCTGTGGCGAAGCTGCTGGACACCTATGAGGGCGACGCCCGCACCGGTGTCAAGATCATCCTGCGCGCGCTGGAGGAGCCCATCCGTCAGATCGCCCTCAACGCCGGCGTGGACGGCTCCGTCATCGTCGAGAACATCAAGAACGCCCGCAAGAACGGCACCGCTGCCTCCTACGGCTACGATGCCCTGAAGGACGAGTACGTGGACATGGTGGACGCCGGCATCATCGACCCCACCAAGGTCACCCGCAGCGCCCTGCAGAACGCGGCTTCCGTGGCGGCGATGATCCTGACCACCGAGTCCCTGGTGGCGGATATCCCCGCGCCCGAACCCGCTGCCCCCGCGGGCGGCGCCGGCATGGGCGGCGGCATGTACTGATCGCGCCCAAGGTACCCCACATCAAACCAAACGTTGGCTCCGGCTTCGGTCGGAGCCATTTTTTTGCAGAAAACATGACGCGGGGGCTTGACAGCGGCACGTGGGGCGTGTATACTGTGCATGCTGAATATATACAGAGAGGACGGAGAGCGATGAACATCATCATCAGCAACGCCAGCGGGCGGCCCTTCTATGAGCAGATTTATGACCAGCTCCGGGCCGCCATCCTCTCCGGGGAGGCCGCGCCGGGGGAGCTGCTGCCCTCCATCCGGGCGCTGGCGCGGGATCTGCGGGTCAGCGTCATTACCACCAAGCGCGCCTATGACGAATTGGAGCGGGACGGGTTCATCAACACCGTGGCGGGGCGGGGGTGCTTCGTGGCGGAGCGGAGCCCCGAGTGGGCCCGGGAGGAACAGCTGCGGCAGATTGAGGGGCATCTGCAGCAGGCCGTGGAGCTGGCACGGCAGGCCCGCATCACCGGCGGGGAGCTGCTGGAGATGCTGCGGGTGATGGCGGACGGGGACGGGACATGACGCGAACATGGAGACGAAAACCGAAAGGAGAGGGAATCATGCAGGACAACGCGCTGGAGATCAGAGGGGTGGAGAAGCACTATGACGCCTTCACGCTGGGGCCCGTGAGCCTGACGCTGCCCGCCGGGTGCATCTGCGGGCTGGTGGGCGAGAACGGCGCGGGCAAGAGCACGCTGATGCGCATCGCGCTGGGGGCCGAGCGGCCCGACGCGGGGCAGGCGCTGGTGCTCGGGGCCGACAGCGCCACGCAGGACTTCGTGCGGGTCAAGGAGGACATCGGCGTGGTGCTCGACGACGCCAACTTCCCCGAGACCATGAACGCGCATCAGGTGGGGCGCATGCTGCGGGACATCTACCGGCAGTGGCGGGGCGATGTGTACGAGGCGCTGCTGGAGCGCTTCGACCTGCCCGGGCGCAAGGCGTTCAAGGACTACTCCCGGGGCATGCGGATGAAATTAGGGCTCGCCGCCGCCCTCAGCCATCAGCCCCGGCTGCTGCTGCTGGACGAGGCCACCAGCGGCCTTGACCCCATGGCGCGGGAGGAGCTGCTGGAGCTGCTGGGGGAGTTCGCCAGGCAGGAGGATCACAGCATTCTGCTGTCCAGCCACATCGTCAGCGACCTGGAGAAGCTGTGCGATTACATCGCCTGCATCCACCGGGGGCAGCTGCTGCTCTTTGAGGAGAAGGACGCGCTGATGGACGCGTACCGGGTGCTGCGGCTGCCCATGGAGCGCGTGGGGGAGGTGCCCGGGGAGGCCATCGTCTCCCGGCGGGACGGGCCCTACGGCGCGGAGCTGCTGGTGCGGCGCGCGCTCATCTCCCCGGCCTTCCAGACCGAGTTCACCACGCTGGAGGACATCGTGCTGAACCTGATTCGCGCCGCGTGACGCGGGGATAAGGAGGAATCGACCATGAAGGGTCTGCTCAGAAAGGACTTCTACACGCTCACCCGGCAGCTGAAGCTGTATCTGGTGCTGGTGGCGGTGTTCGCCTGCATGCCGGGATACAGCATGTCCGCCTTCGCCATCGTCTACGCGGCGATGCTGCCCTTCACCGCCCTGGCCTACGACGAGCGGGCGGGCTGGGATGTGCTGGCGGCGACCATGCCGCTGAGCCGGCGGCAGCTGGTGGGGAGCAAGTACGTGCTGGGGCTCATCGCCTGCGCGGCGGCGCTGGTGCTGTCCGTGGCGGCGGAGGGCATCTGGGCGCTCGTGGACGCGTCCCACAGCTTCCGGGACGGGGTGGAGGGGCTGGTCTCCA
>JAEDKS010000041.1 GCA_016295665.1 Clostridia bacterium | reverse complement strand
CACCACGAAGCTGATGACCAGCGTCGCCAGAGTGTTGGTCGCCATGCGGCTGATCTCCTCCACCAAGTACTTGTTATACGAGGGGTCCACGCCCAGGGCGTACTTGTAGTTCTCGATGCCGTTGTAGACCATGTTGTAGCCGGCGCCCTTCACCAGCGTCACCGAGGAGAAGCTCATCATCAGCGACTCCAGCATGGGGCGAACCATGAACACCAGGAAGCCGATGATGAACGGCAGGATGAACAGGATGCCCGTTCTGGCCCGGCGTGCGCGCATGGTATGATACACGGAGGTTCCGGGCACGAAGGTCAGCACGCCCTCCTTCAGCGGCGTGTACCAGTGCCGCTCCCGGGTGGGGATGTACACGGGCTGCTTGTGAAGCCTCGTCATTGCGCCTCGCCTCCTTTCACACACCAGTCACGGGCGGGAATGGTCACACCCTCCGCGGTGAACTCGGTGTCGCTGTAGTTCACGTACACGTTGGTGCCGTTCGCGTAGCGGGTCACGGTCACCTCGGATGCCAGGTAGTCATGGCCGACGATGCGCTGGTTGTTCAGCCCCGCCATGTCGCTCTGGTAGCGGGTGATGAAGGCGACGGCCTTGTCAACCCAGTCGGCGTACTCCGCACCGTAGTAGCCAGTGTGGTAGGTGTCCTGCACGATCATCGCGCTCTCGGCGAAGAAGGTGAAGTTCAGGCCCGTGCCATACTCCGCGCAGCGGAGCAGCTCGGTCGCGTTGTCGTCCGCCAGGTTCAGGGGCACGGTGGCGTACTCCTTCATGCCGTGGATGGCAATCTGGTAGAAGGGCACCTGCTTGTCCAGGATGGCGTACTTGATGCCGTCCACGTCCATGTCGGTGATGATGTCCGCGTAGGGCATGGCGTAGTCGTTGCCCGACTTGATCATCACGTTCAATCCCGCGTCCCTGGCCTCCGCCATGGTGTCCAGGTTCATCTGCAGCACCTGCTCCCGGGGCACGGTGTCCTTGGGGTTGTAGTTGCCGCTGAGCAGGAAGCCGATGTCACGGAAGGCCACACCCGCCGCCCCCGCGTCCGACAGGGCGCTGATGAGGGTGGAGGCGTTCTTCTGCGCGTACTGCGGACGCACCAGATAGTAGGGATCCATCCACTCCGCCGGCAGGTAGTCCACCACGTCGTAGGGGTAGATCTTGATCTGCTCCCGGGTGGTGAAGCGGGCCGCGTCGCTGAAGGTCAGGAAGCCATTGAGGATGGTGCTGTCATAGGCGAAGCAGGTCACGCCGTCGAAGTACAGCGGCACGCCTGCGGCCTTTGCCTTGGCGATGAGGCTGCTCATGCCCTTCTTGCCGCCCAGTCCGCTCTCCACGTGCACGCTGGTCAGCACCCGCTGGGTGATGCCGCCGTTGCACCAGCCGCTCATGCGCAGGTTCAGGTTCTTCACGCCCCGGGCGAGCAGGTCGTCCAGAATGGTCTCCGCCTCGCTGAAGGTCGTGGTCTCCACCACCGTGTCGATGGGCAGGCCGAAGCGCTGCACGGTCTTGTCGATGGCACCCACCAGCTCCACGACCACCGGCACATCCTCCGACACGCTGCCGGCGTTCAGATCCGGGTAGCGCGCCTCCAGATAGTCCGCGTAGGACAGGGCCATGTCCACATAGCTGTCGCTGTCAATGAAGCGGTAGCGCTGGACGAGGGTCGTGTCGGGAATCTGCTTCTCGTACATGTACACCAGCTGCGCCGTTTTGGCGGAGATGTTGTACTGATCGCGGTGCAGCACCTTGTAGCGGGCGCACACCCAGTTGTAGCTGTTGTAGCGGCCGCTGATGTCCGCCTGCACGATGGCGTTGGAGGCGCCGCTCTCGATGATGCAGATGAAGGAGCCGCCGTTCTTCGCCATGCCGAACACCGGGAAGTCGGAGCGGGTCTCGCTCACCGCCTCGGTGCGCTCGGTGCCGTAGTCCCAGCCGTACATGTTGGCGTAGTAGCTGCTCTGGGTCAGCTTGCCGTTGTTGAAGTTGATGAGGGCGCCGCCGCCCTCCGGCACGAGCATGTAGCCCTCATCCTGGGTGCCCGCCGCGCCGAACATGGGCAGCACGGTCACCTGGATGATGGGATAATCGGGGTTGTAGCGGATGGCCTCATAGGGCACCTCCACCACGAAGTCGCTGCCGTCCAGCCGGTACACCACGCTCACGTTGAACACCGCGCTGAGGGTGCTGGAGGAGCCGGCGACCAGCTGGCTGTCCAGCTCGTAGTCCTCGTAGGTGTAGCCGCCCGCCTCGAAGTAGCCCTGAATCTTCTTCTTGTTGGTCTCCGAGGTGTCGGACTTGAGGATGTACAGGGGCTGGTTGAGCACCTCCGGATAGTTGGCGATGATCTCGTCCTTGTTGGACTTGGTGTCCAGCTTCTCCGGGTCGTAGAGCACATAGTAGGTCTTGGCCTTCTTGCTGTTGCTTGAGCCCATGGCGTCCATGAAGGCGGTGAAGCGCTCCACGGTGATGGCGGTGGGCATCACATACACCTTTTCGACCTTGCCCACGGTGTAGTCCACGCGGATGGAACCATCCTCCTGCTGCTCGATGGTGTACACACCGTTCTGGATGGAGTACTTGTTGTTGTCCAGATCAATGGTGCCGCTGCTGGTGGAGTAGGTCACGGTCAGGGTCGCATCCAGCAGGTCCTTGTTGGCGGACAGGGCGATGGGATCGCTGGCGCTGTCCGCCGGGTTGGACAGCCACTCGCGGCCCGTGGCCTTCTCGGTCAGCTTGAAGTGGGTGTTGGTGGGATCCAGCTCGAAGCGGAGCGCATCGTTCTCCATGACCAGGGGCGTCTTGCCGCCCTCGTAGTAGGCGATCTCAGGCAGCTCGCCGGTGAAGGTATCATCCTCGGCAAAGAGCGGGATGCCCACGAAGATCACCAGCGCCGCCAGGGCGCCGAGGATCACGACCCAGAGGATCAGACGCGCCACAATCGATTTTTTCTTGCTCTTGTTCTTCATCTCTGTCTCCCTCCTTAAAACAGGCGGAAGGATATTTCTTTATACATGGAGACGAAATATCCCAGCGCGTCGCTCAACAGGCTGAAGAACACCAGAATCAGGAAGATGATGACCAGTGCGCCCAGCACGGTAACGAACAGGAAGATCAGCGTTTTTCCGGGGCTGTAGTCATGCACCTGCATCAGGCCCACGAACACCAGGAACAGCGCCCAGATGACGGAGATGTTCATCAGCACCAGGTAGAAGGAGGCCTCCTCGTAGGTGATGATGTTGCTCAGAAGCACCAGGGGCAGCTGAATCAGCACGTAGGGGGTGAGGGCGTACGCCATGGCCATGTAGATGTCCTTGAAGCGGCCCTTGCCGTCGAACAGCGTGGTCATGCCCCAGTTGGCAACGCACAGAATCAGGAACGGCACCAGCAGGGACGCGCACTGCTCGAAGATGTTGATGTACTGCAGCGGCACGGTGATGAACTGGAAGTTGGTGAACATGAGCTTCACCACGCGGGTGATGAGGAACAGCGCCACGAAGGTGTGGGCCGCCGCCATGGAGCCGCGCTTCTCATGCACCAGATCCCAGAAGCCGTCGAAGGGATGGAACAGCACATGGAACACATACCGGAGCGTTTCCAGGTAATGCTGCCACCACTGCTTCCGGGCGCTGACGGCGCCGGCCTTATTTTTTGATGCGGTCGCGCTCATACGCTGCCACCTCCGCTTTCATCTTGTTATGTGCGCTGCGTATCAGCGCCAGCACCACCACGGCGATCACCACGACCATGATCCAGGTGATGTTCTCCTCCACCCACTCCTTGCGGTAGAGGCGGAAGGCCTTGCCGTAGTTCTCGCGGTCGTGGGCCATCTTGAAGTAGGACATGGCCTCGGCGTACTCGCCCTGCCGCAGCAGGGAGCGGGCCACGCCGATGAACGCCATGTTGTAGTTGGCGTTCAGCTTGAGCACCTCGCGCCACAGGTCGGCAGCGCCGTCATAGTCGCCCCGGGAGTAGGCCTCGTTCGCGCTGTAGATCAGCTGTCCGTAGTAGGTGGGTGTGAACACCGTCACGCAGCCCTCCAGCAGATCGAGCGCCAGCAGGTCAAAGCCCATGTGGTCGATGGCGGCGGCGGACACGAAGGCACCGTCGAAGTTGCCCGTCGTGCCGAAGGCCCACAGCATGATGCCCTGGGAGTCATAGCCGAAGATGCGCCCGCGGGTGCGGTCGATGGCGATGTAGATGTCATTGTCCAGCACGGTGATGTCCACCAGCTTGGACGGGCCGTGATCCTGACTCTCGGACTTCCAGTACAGGTCGCCGATGGGAGGATAGCGGTCGTTCTTGATGAGGATGTCGTTGCCGATACCGTTCAGCCGGCGGATGGGCTGCGCCACATCGCTGAGCAGGTCATACTCGCTGAACACGGTGTTGGTGGCGTAGATGAAGCCCTCCGAGTCCATGTAGATGTTGGCGTACTCCGTGGGCACGAAGGATTCCTGCTGGGCGCGCTGCTCCTTGGTGGAGAGGAACCGCTTCCAGATGTAATCGTAGAAGCTGTACCGCACCTTGTTCGCGCCGATGTAGCCGGTGAAGGTGGTATCCGCCTCGTACTTGACCAGGCCCTTGTTCACGTTGGTCGCCAGACAGAACACGCGCCCAGACACGTCCACCACCAGCTTGTTGGGCAGGAAGGACAGGCTCTGGTCAAAGGTCGCGTCAAGGGGCTTGGTGAACACCTTGAGGAAGTTCAAGTCCCTGTCCATCATGACGATGCGGTTGTTGTTCGTGTCGCAGACGTAGATGTTGCCCTCCTCGTCCACGAACACGTCCTGGGGCGATGCGAAGGTCGCGGGCTCGCAGCCCGTGATCCTGTCGATCACGCGCACCAGCTGGTACGTCTTGTTTTCGCAGCGCACCTGAATGATGCGGTTATTGCCGGTATCGCAGATGTAGACGTCGTTGTCCCGGACAAAGAGGCTCTGCGGCTTGTTCATGGCCTTGTCCAGCCCCAGCGAGCTGGCGCTGAGGACGGTCTGCACGCGATAGGCGTCGGGCGATTCACGGATGTCCGTCCAGTAGTCATAATTGTAGGTGTATGTCGTGGTGAAGCCGTCGTCTGCGGCGAAAGCCGCCCCTGCCGTGAACAGCGTCACGGCCACCACGAGCAGCGCCAGCATCCTGCGCATCATGGTCACGGTTCCTCCCCTCCTTCTTGCATCGGTCGCATTAGTCCTTCAGACCGGAGCTTGCCATGGTCTCCAGAATCTGACTCTGAGAGGCGATGAAGATGGCGATGGGAACCATCATCACGATGACCGTGACGGCGGCCGCCTGACCGGTTCGGGCCACGCCGCCCTGCTGAATCTGCTGCAGCGCGTAGACCAGGGTCTTCTTTGCCTCGGAGTAGATGACGGTGGAGGCCTTGCTGTTCCACAGGCTCTGCACGGAGAAGATGATGACCGTCAGCCAGGCCGGCTTCACGTTGGGCATCACGATGCTCCAGTAGATGCGGAACTCACCGGCGCCGTCAATCTTGGCTGCCTCGATGAGGGAGGTGGGGATGCCCTCCATGAACTGCTTCGTCAGGAACAGGCCGATGGGCGCCGCGAAGGCCGGCAGGATGATGGCCCAGTAGGTGTCCACGATGCCCATCTTGCTCATGATGATGTAGTTCGGGATGCCGGTCACATAGCCGGTGAACATCAGGGTGGTCACGACGATGTTGAAGAAGGTCTTGCCGCCCGGGAAGTCATACTTCGCCAGGACGAAGGCCGCCATGGACGCGATGATGACATGGCCCGCCGTGCCCACCAGGGTCATCAGCGCGGTGTTGATGAAGTAGCGGGAGAACGGCACCCAGCTCTGTCCCATGGTGACGAACAGATCAGAGAAGTTGGACAGGGTGGGATGCTGCGGGAACAGCGTGGGCGGGAAGCGGAACAGCTCGTCCAGAGGCTTGAGCGCCGAGGAGATGGCGAATACCAGCGGGAACGCCATGGCCATCGCCACCAGCAGCAGCAGGAGATACACGCCGAAGTCGCCGCCGCGGGAACGGTTGGGCTTGCGGCGATGGGCAATGTTGGTGACCTTGTTGGCCCTGTCCTCGTGCTTCTGCTTTTTGAGGAGGGCCTTGTCGGGCCTGGTCTTGACTGATGCAGTATTGCTCATGTGCCCACCTTTCTCAGCGCGGACTGGATCAATTTATTGCACAGGATCATGACGATGAACAGCAGCGTGGCGATGGCGGAGGCATAGCCCATCTCGAAGCGGGAGTAGCCATAGTCGAACAGGTGGGTGACCACAGTGCGCGCCGCGTAGTCCGTGCTGGGGAAGCCTGCCAGCGCCATGGTCACATCGCACACACCGAAGGACTGGGTGATCGCCATCACGGCGCCGAACATCAGCATGGGCTTCATGCTGGGCAGGGTGATGAAGTACAGCTCCTGCCAGCGGTTGCGGATGCCGTCCACGTAGCCCGCCTCGTACAGGGACTTGTCGATGCCCTGCAGGCCGGCGACGAAGGACAGGAAACCCGTGCCCATGCTCATCCACAGGATGACGATGATACACACCGGCAGGATGTAGTCCGGGTTGGTCAGCCACAGGATGGGCGCGTCGATGAAGCCCCAGTCGGTCAGGATGGCGTTCAGGTAGCCGTAGGCGTCGCCGCGGAAGATGATGCCGAAGATGTTGTAGGCATTACCCGCGATGGACGGCGCGTAGAACACCACCACCGCGATGGTGCGCAGCCACCGGGGCAGCTCGTTGATGAACCACGCGAACACGAAGGACAGCATGTAGCCGATGGGTCCGGTGATCACAGCGATGACGAAGGTGTTCTTGACGGCGGTCAGGAAGATCTCATCCTGCAGCAGCAGGCTGATGTAGTTGCTCAGGCCGATGAACTTCGGGGGCTCCAGAATGTTGTAGTAGGTGAAGCTGAAGCAGATCGAGGTGAGCATCGGCAGGATGACGAAGGCGAAGAACAGAATCGCGAAGGGCGCCACAAACAGGTAGCAGGTCTTCATCCGCTTGGCCTTTTCCCAGCCGTAGCGCGCATTGCTCTTTTTGATGGCCAGATACTGACTGAACGTACTCACACGGCACCTCTCATTCCAGCGGCAGGCCGAACTCGGACCGCTTCTTCACAATTTCCTCGTTGATCATGCGGGTGTAATCCAGCAGGTTTTCACGCGGGTCGGTCTTTTCGTTGATGACCTTGCGCACCGCGTTGATCATGTGCCACTGGGTATAGTAGCCGCCGGCGATCTCGCGGAAGCCCACCGCCCACTCGCGCTGCTCGCCCAGCACGTCGATCTGCTCGGCGCTCCAGGCCAGCTGCCGGAAGGCGTTGATGTTCGCCGTGGCGTAGCGGGCGCTGGCACCCAGCACGCTCTCGATCTCGCGTCCGAAGCGCACCTGGGATTCGGCGCTGACCCACCACTTCATGAACGCCCAGCCCAGCTCCTTGATCCGCTGATCGTCCGTGGCGATCATCATGCAGGTCGCGCCCTGGCTGTGCACGGAGTGGTCGATGTACTCGTTGCCGTTCTCATCCACCCGCCGGGTGCCCGGCACCGGGGCGAAGTCCCACACGCCGCGGATTTCCGGAGCGGAAACCATCAGGGTGTTGTAGGTGGTGTAGTCGATGATGCCGATGGGCATCTCGCCGGAGCGGAAGCGGCTCACGAAGTCGAACACCGTCGGCAGACCGTAGTCGTTGTACAGAGAGGTGTAGAACTTGAAGGCGGTCACGCCCTCCTCGCTGTCAATCACCGTCTGGGTGGCCCGGTCGTTGTAGATCTTGCCGCCGTTCTGGTAGATCAGCGTGTAGTACACGCTCAGGTTCGGCAGGGTGTAGTCCGGATAGGGCACGCCCACGGACAGGTTGTTGCCCTGAATGGTGGGCAGCATGGCGATCAGGTCGTCCCAGGTCTCGGGCACCTCCAGCCCCAGCTCGTCCAGCACGTCCCTGCGGTAGAACAGCACGTTGAAGGTCTGGGTCTCGGGCAGAGCGTACAGCTCGTTGACGCCATTGTCGTCCAGATCCATGGACATGGCGGCGTAGGAGCTGGGCAGGAAGTCCTTCAGCACCTCCTGGCAGTCCTCGAACTCCAGCAGGTTGACCGCCGAGTTGCGCAGGGCGTACTGCGCGGGGTTCCAGGTGTCGGTGGAGACCACCACGTCGGGGCCGTTGCCCGCCACCACGGCGCCCAGCAGGGCGGTGGGGTCAACCAGCTTCACGTTCACCTTGATGCCCGTGGTGGGCGTGAAGGTGTCGTCGATCATGGTCTTGAGGACGGTGCTCTGGTCGCGTCCGGTCATGATCCAGACCTGCAGCACCTCGTCCTCCTCGCCGTACACGTCGCCCAGCATGTCATAGTCCACGAAGAAGGACGCCAGACAGGACTTGAGCTCGTGCAGCGCGGCATCGAAGAAGGTCTCCCGCTCCGTCCTGACCTTGGCATCCACGCCGGCGATGACCAGGTAGTCAATGTCCAGCTTGGTCTCGCTCATGTTCTGCATGGCGGTGCCCAGGGAGGTGATGTTGTCGCGGAAGTTCACGAAGGAGCGGGTGATGCGGTCGTTGTTGTCCACGAACTGCTCCAGCTGCACCGCCAGGGTCTGCGCCACGGCGATGCGGTCGCTCTTCTGGCCCGTGCAGGCCACGGTGCGATCCACCAGGTTGAACAGGCGCTTGCTCTCCAGATCCATGGCCTCGATGACCTCGGGATACACGCCGGCGATGTTGTAGTCGCGGAAGGTATCCGGGTTCACGCCCGTCAGGATCAGCAGCTTGCGGTAGATCTGGTTCAGGCGGTAGATGGAATCCTGCATCTCCTCCAGAATGTCGCCCATGACGCCCATGGTCGCCTCGAGGCGGACGGTGTGGCTGCCCGCGGTGAGGTAGAAGCGATAGGGCTCGCCGTTCTCATCGCCCAGGGTCATGGCGTTCCAGGCGTTCTGATAGAAGAAGGTGACGGACTTCATCTCGCTGAAGGGGATTTCCCCGTCGATGTACAGCGAACGGCAGGACAGACCGCCCCGGGAGAAGTTCTGCCGGCCCTTGATGGTGATGGTGTAGTAGCCGTCCTCCGGCACCTCGAAGGCCCACTCGATCCACTGACCGGGCGTGTTCCAGGCCGTGCCGCCGATGTAGTTCAGCACGGTGTGGGTCACGCTGTTGGGCACGGTCGCCGGAGAGGAGCGGTCATACCGGGCATACAGGGACGGCGCGGAGCGGAGCACCGCGTCCTCGCCCTGCACGACCTGCGTGTACTGCCTGCCGGCATCGGTCATGGTGACCTGCGGCTGCGCGGCGCTGTACTGCGCGTAGTCCGCCAGCGCCTGCACGGGCAGCAGGTCGATGGCGCCGAGGATCACCGGCTCGTTGACCGCCTTGAGGGTAATCGTGTTCACACCCGCCTCGAAGTAGAAGCAGTAGGGATCCACGGTGTAGCCCAGGGAATCGCGGCAGTAGGCGGTCTGCCAGGCGTAGTCCTCCACCTGGGAGGGACGGATCTCGTTGCCCTGGTTGTCCGTCCGAACCTCGCCGCCGTCCTTCCACAGACGCGAAAAGAGCAGCGTGTCCGCCCCGGAGAAGGGCAGCTCGCCGTTGATGTACAGGATGCGCTCCACATCGACGCCGCGGGAGGGCACCGTATAATAGCGTAATGAAAGATTATACAGACCGGCGGCGGGCACCTCGACCTCCCAGGTCACCTCGGAGTCCTCCGCGGTGTACAGGCCCTGGGAGCCGTCCTCCAGCGTCCGCACCTCCATGCCCTCTGTAGGCTGCGCGGAAAGCACGTCAACGGAGACGCCCTCTCCGGGCATCTGTGCCGACGCGTACCGGCTCAGGTACTGCGCGTAGGTGTTTTCCCGTCCGATGCCGGTCACATCCACCGTCAGATCAACGCCCTCGTACTTGGCGCTGTAGTTCTCGCTGCCGCCGGACAGCAGGATCCACAGGGCAAACACCACCACCACGCCCACCAGGATCAGCAGCGACCGTACCCACTTCTTCTTCATGTAAGCGGTCATTCCTCCTCCATGCTTGGATTTGCCCATGGGGTTTCCGCTGCCTCCGGCGCTGTTCGATGGTGACGTTCTGTCCCGAAAACGTTTTCCGGGACGAGAACAGGCATACCTTCCTTTTTTCGACCTGCAACGCTGAATCCATTCAACGAACACAAATGAAAAACGGAGATGCCGCAGCGACCGGCAGCAATGGAACGAGAAAGCTGACGGGATTTCGGATGCAGCCCGCAGCTTGTCAAGCTATTTTATTATATAGCGATCCTTGCTGAAATGTCAATAGAAACCAGTGCCCTTTTTTGTATAAAGTTTGCATTAAGCGCAAAAAGAAATATCTACTGTGCAAAATCTGAGCAGAAAACCCGGCTTAGCGCAAAGAGTGCGCAGCACCCCGCGCCCAGCACCGGATAGACCCGATCCACGATGTCCGCAAAGCCGCACAGCCCCAGCACCCCCAGCGCCAGCAGGCACACGGCGTACCCCTTCCGGCCGCCGCTCCACACGGCGATGCCCCGGATCGCCGCCAGCAGGGAGGTCAGCACCGCCATGTACATGGTCATCCCGCAGAGCCGGTAGCCCAGCAGCCCGTACGAGCGGAGCAGCTGCACCGTGGGCAGGGGCTCGTCTGTCAGCTCCGGATGGCGGAGCATCAGCGCCACGCCCATCACCAGCAGACCGCCCAGCATGAACGATGTCAGCGCCGTGGTGCGCCGCCGCGCCCTCCGCTCCAGCCTGTGCCCGCCCAGCACCGGCACCGCCAGCGCCATGTTGAAGCCGCCGTAGCAGATGCCCCGGCCCAGGGCCTCCCCTCCCCTGCCCTGCGCGCCCAGCACCGCGCC
This sequence comes from Clostridia bacterium, assembly GCA_016295665.1. Classification (GTDB taxonomy): domain Bacteria; phylum Bacillota; class Clostridia; order Christensenellales; family Aristaeellaceae; genus HGM11604. The sequence continues at coordinate 5,538 of JAEDKS010000041.1, read as the reverse complement.
CGCGCCCTTCGGCAGGCGCAGCGCCAGCACCATCGCCGCCAGCAGGCAGACCACCAGCACCCGGCTCACCCCGGAGAGGGCCCCGAGGTGCCAGCGGGCAAGCAGCAGCGCCAGCACGAGCGTCGTGCCCATGCCCAGGAGCCGCGCCCCGCGCAGGGGCAGCATCAGCGCAGCGATCTCGCCGCTGCCGGAGAGCATGGCCCCGCCCATGACGATCATCAGCAGCAGGAACATCCCCTGCCAGACCCGCTCCCAGGCCGTGCCGCGCCAGCAGACCGGCAGGCCGCCGGGGGTTCCACGGCGCAGTGCCACGCTCATGACCCACGCCATCACCGCCACCGCGCACACAATCCCCGCCAGCCCCCAGGCGCCATAGCGGGCAAAGAAGCTCATCAGCTCCCGTCCGGAGGCAAAGCCTGCGCCGATGACGGAGCCGCAGACCGCAAGGGCAAGGGAACGCTCGGTATGGGACATGGGGTCACCTCCCTGTGGGAAGGTATGCCGAGCGCAGCGCGGATAGAAGCGGAGGAATCTGCCCCTGCCGCCTGCCCTGCCCGACCCTCGCCGCCCGCAGCCATCTGGCGATGATCGAGCGCGGCACCAAAAGCCCCTCGGTGGATACCCTCTGGCGCATCGCCGAGGCGCTGGATATGCCCCTCAGCAGCCTGATGCTGCTCATCGAGGAGGCGCACCGGCGTCAGGCGTGACGCTTCTCCGCAGCTCTCTCTCCATTTCCTTCCATCCGTATAGCCCGTACCGCAAAAGCGGCAGGCTGCGAAGCGCATCGCTCCGCAGCCTGCCCGATTTTTCCGTTCGTTTATGTTCCCTGCTCGTGGCGGTTGATCTGCTCGTTGAGCATGTTGATGTCGCCGCAGCCCATGGTGATCGCCAGGTCGCCCGGCTGCACATGGGCCCGCAGATAGGCCTCCGTATCATCAAAGGACGGCGTCCACACCGCGTTGATGCCGTGCGCCCGCATCCCGTCCACCAGCATGCCGCTGTTCAGGTCGCCGGGATCCTTCTCCCGGGCCGCGCAGATGTCGGTCACCAGCGTGGTGTCCGCCAGCTCCGTGCAGGTCAGGTAGTCGTTGAACAGGCTCCGAACCCGGCTGAAGGTGTGGGGCTGCATCACCGCGTAGAGATGGCCCTTGCAGCGCTTCCGGGCGATGCTCATGGCGTTGCGCATCTCGGCGGGGTTGTGCCCGTAGTCATGGAACAGCTCGCAGCCGTTCAATTCACCGGTCTTTTCAAAGCGCCGGTGCGCGCCGTGGAAGGTGGAGATGCTCTCCGCCGCCCGCCGCATGTCGGCCCCCAGCACCCAGGCCGCGCACAGCGCCGCCAGCGCGTTCTCCACGTTGAACATGCCCGGCACCTGCAGGCGCACGGGCGCCACGGCCTCCTGACCGTGCATCAGCACAAAGGAGGCGTAGCCCCGGTCATCCTCGACCAGCTCGCCGGGATGGAAATCACACGCAGGCGTCAGGCCGAAGGTCACCCTGCGGCAGCGCAGCCTGCCCATCTGGCGCATGATGCGGGGATCGGTGCCCTTACCGATGGCGATGCCGTTTTCCGGCAGCAGCGCCAGGAACTGCCCGAAGGTCTCCTCGATCTCGTCGATGTCCCGATAGCAGTCCAGGTGGTCGGCGTCGATGTTCAGCACCACCGCCACCGTGGGGCGCAGCCGCAGGAAGCTGCGGTTGAACTCGCAGGCCTCCGCCAGGAAGATTTCGCTGCCGCCCAGCCGCGTGGAGCCGCCGATGGCATCCAGCTTGCCGCCGATGTGCACGTTGGGATCCAGCCCGCACTCCACCAGCACCTGACTGAGCATGGAGGTCACGGTGGTCTTGCCGTGGGCGCCGCATACGCCCACCGCCTTGGGGTACCCCTCCATCAGCTGACCCAGCAGCCAGGCCCGCTCCATGCTGGGAATGCCCAGCCGCTCGCAGGCCTGCCGCTCCGGGTTATCCTCCCGGATCGCGGCGGAGTACACCACCAGGTCGGCGCCCTCCACGTTCTCGGCCCGGTGCCCGATGAACACCTGCGCGCCCTTGGCCCGCACGTCGCCAATGAGGTACCCCTCGCTGCGATCCGAGCCGGTCACGCGGTAGCCCTCGTCCATCAGCATCTCCGCCAGTCCAGACATGCTGGAGCCGCCGATGCCGATCATGTGAATGCGCTTTCCCCGGTAATCCCGAATATGCGGTATGCTCATGCTGCTTCCTCCCTGCCTTGACATTCCTATTATATACCCAAACGGTGGAAAGAATCAGGATGCGCGGAAACTGCCCATCAGAACAGACCGGTGATCCTGCCCTGCTCGTCCACGTCGATGTTCTCCGCCGCGGGCACCTTCGGCAGGCCCGGCATGGCGATGATATCGCCCGCGAAGGCCACCACGAAGCCCGCGCCGGCGCTCAGGCGCACCTGCCGGATGTTCAGCGTGAAGCCCTCCGGCGCGCCGAGCGCCTTGGGATTGTCCGAGAAGGAGTACTGCGTCTTGGCGATGCAGACCGGGCAGGCGCCCCAGCCCTCCTCCTCCAGCTTCTGCAGCTGACGCACCACCCCGGCGCCAAAGGTCACGTTTTTGGCGTGGTAGATGCGGGTGGCGATGGTCTCGATCTTCTTCCTCAGGGGCATGTCGTCGGGGTAGGTAAAGCTGGGAGCGGGCTTCTCCGCGCCGTCCACCAACTTCATGACCGTGCGGGCCAGCTCCTTCACGCCCTCGCCACCCTTCGCCCAGCCCTCGCACAGCTCCACGGGCGCACCGGCCTGCGCGCAGGTCTCCCGCAGCAGCGCCAGCTTTGCCTCGGTATCGCTGGTGAAGCGGTTGATCGCCACCACCACCGGCAGGTTCCAGACGTGCTGGATGTGGTCGATGTGCCGCAGCAGGTTGGGCATGCCCTTGGCGAGGAAGTCGGTGCTCTCCTCCGTCAGCTTGTCCTTCGGGCAGCCGCCGTGGGCCTTCAGGGCGCGCACAGTCGCCACGATGACCACCGCGTCGGGCCAGATGCCGTTCTGGCGGCACTTGATGTCCAGGAACTTCTCCGCACCCAGGTCAGCGCCGAAGCCCGCCTCCGTCACCACATAGTCCGCCAGGCGCATCGCCGTCTTGGTGGCGATGACGCTGTTGCAGCCGTGGGCGATGTTCGCGAAGGGGCCGCCGTGCATCAGGCAGGGCGTGCCGTCGATGGTCTGCACGAGATTGGGCCGCAGCGCGTCCCGCAGCAGCGCCGCCATGGCGCCCTGCGCCCGGATGTCGCCCACGGTGACGGGCTTGCCGTCGAAGGTGCGGGCCACCTGAATCCGCGCCAGACGCGCCTTCAGGTCGCTCAGGGAGTCCGCCAGGCAGAACACCGCCATCACCTCGCTGGCGGCGGTGATGTCAAAGCCGTCCTCCCGGGGCATGCCGTTGCCCTTGCCGCCGATGCCGCTGACAATCTGCCGCAGCTGACGGTCGTTCATGTCCAGGCAGCGGCGCCAGGAGACGCTGCGCGGGTCGATGCCCAGCCGGTTGCCCTGCTGGATGTGGTTGTCCACCATGGCCGCCAGCAGGTTGTTGGCGGCGCCGATGGCGTGGATGTCGCCGGTGAAGTGGAGGTTGATCTCCTCCATGGGCAGCACCTGGGCATAGCCGCCGCCGGTGGCGCCGCCCTTCATGCCGAACACCGGGCCCAGGGACGGCTCCCGCAGCGCCAGCATGGACTTTTTGCCCAGCCGGGTCATGCCGTCCGCCAGACCCACGGACACCGTGGTCTTGCCCTCGCCCGCAGGGGTGGGGTTGATGGCGGTGACCAGCACCAGCTTCGCCCGCCTGCCGCTGTCCGGCACCTGGGCGGGGTCCACCTTGGCAATCAGGCGACCATAGGGGATCAGCGCCTGCTCCGGAATGCCGGCACAGGCTGCAATCTCACGGATGGGCCGCGGCGAGGCGGCCTGGGCGATCTCAATATCGGTAGGCATAGCTGCTAACCTCTTTCTCTGCTCATCTTGTCGGCGGGCAAGCGTGCGCTTCCCCGCGCCTCACAGGTTCTTCAGCAACTCCGGCAGCACCGCCGGACGATCCATCAGACCGAAATCCATGCCCTTGTAGCTCCAGGCGGCGCGGGCGATGCCGCAGCGCTCGAAGGCGGCGTGAATGTCCCGGAACCAGCTGACCGCCGTCGCGTCGGAGGCCAGGTCAATGACGCCGTACTCACCGCAGTACAGGGGCAGCCCGTGCGCCTCCGCCAGCGCCACCGCCCCGGCAAAGCGCTCCAGGAAGAACGCTTCGCCAAAGCCCTCCTCATCCGGGCCGGACACGGTGGCGGGAAAGTCCGGCATCGCGGCAATCGCCGCCCGATACGCCCCTCGGGTGCAGGGATAGTCCAGGCGGAAGTCCAGGTGCATGGTATTGACCCAGTAGGCGCCCTGATGGGTCACGCCCATGGGGTCGTAGCAGTGGAAGTTGTAGACCAGCCGGTCATCCTCGGGCAGCTCCAGCGCCGGCAGGGCCTCCACGGCATTGTTGCCATAGCTGCCCACCAGAATCCAGGTGCGGGGCGCGTGGGGCCGGATGATCTCCAGCACCCGGGCGATGATACGGTTCCAGGCGGGCATGAAGGCGCGGTCGGTCACCTCGTTGAGCAGCTCGAAGGCGATGTGCTCCGGGTCGCCGCCGTAGCGCCGGGCGAAGGTCTCCCACAGGGCAAAGAAGCGCTGCTGATAGCTCTCGCTGTCAAAGAATCCGCTCTCCCCGAAGGTCTCCTCGTAGGAGAAGCCGGCGGTCTTGTGCAGGTCAAGGATCAGGTTCAGCCCGTGCCTGCGGCACCAGGTCACCGCCAGATCCACATACCGGAAGCCCAGGGGCTCCCCGGCGCCCTGCTGCTCGAACAGGTTGTAGTCCACGGGAAGCCGCACGTGATCCAGCCCCCAGGAGGCGATCCGCTCGATGTCCTCCTCGTGGATAAAGCTCGCCAGATGCTCCGGCTCGTAGTGCTCATGCGACATCCAGCCGCCCAGGTTGACGCCCCGCTGAAAGCCGGGAAACTGCTTCATGAACCCGCCTCCTTCTCGATTGTCCCTTCCTCCTCCGGCGCTTCCCCCGACGGGACGCCGGAAGCGCAAAGAGACTGCTGCAGAAGCATTCCGCTGCAGCAGCCCTTTGCGCCCTCAGGCATCAGTCCACACGCTTGAGCGCGTCCAGATGCCAGATATGCTCGTTGTACTCGCTGATGGTGCGGTCGGAGGAGAAGATGCCGGACATCGCCGTGTTGGTGATGGCCATCTTCAGCCACTTCTCGCGGTCGGCGTAGTCCGCGTTCAGACGGCGCTGCGCCATGGAATAGCTGCCGAAATCCTTCAGCACGAAGTAGTTGTCCGCCATGCCGCCGTTGTCGCCCAGCAGCAGGCTGTGGTACAGATCCTGCAGCACGGCGCCGTTCTGCGGGAACAGGGTGCCGTCGATCATCTGGGTCATCGCCAGACGGATCTCCTGATTGGTCTCGAAGATCTGCATGGGGTTGTAGTTGCGCTGCAGGTACATGTCGCGCACCGTATCGG
>JAEDKS010000040.1 GCA_016295665.1 Clostridia bacterium | reverse complement strand
CACCCGGTACTGTCCCAGCGGATCGGGGATGGTCTCGAAGCCTGCCGGGGCATCGGTGCCATCGGGCAGCAGGAAGGGGCGGATACAGGCGTGGGGGCACGCCATTGTGCACAGGCCGCAGCGGATGCAGCGCTCCTTCTCCCAGTGGGGGACGCGCCACGCGATGCCGCGCTTCTCGTAGCGGGAGGTGGCGGTGGGCACCATGCCGTCCGGCGGGAAGGCGGACACCGGTAGCCGGTCGCCCTCCTGACGCAGCATGGCCTGGGCCGCCTGCCGGTACCACCGGGCGCTTGGGGAGTCATCGGACGGCGGCACGGGGCATGCCTCTGCCTCCTCCGGCGCGTCGGCCCAGGACGCGGGCACGGGGACGGATCGCAGCGCGTGGGCCGTCTGCGCGATGGCCCGCAGATTGCGCTGCACCACCTCGTCACCCTTGCGCCCGTAGAGGGTCTGTACCTGACGGCGCAGGGTGTCCTCCAGCGCATCCTCCGGCAGCACCTTCATCAGCTGCAGGAACGCCGCCTGCATGATGCCGCCCGTCCGGCCCGGAATGCCCGCCTCCTCCGCGATGGCGGCGGCGTTGATGGTGTACAGCCGGATGCCGCGCCGTGCCATCGCGCGCCGGACGCTGGCGGGCAGATGCTCCGCCAGCGCCTCCCCCTCCCAGGGGCAGGAAAGCAGGAAGGTGCCGCCCTCCTTCAGGCTGGAGAGCATGTCCACCTGCCCCAGGAAGCCCGGGTGATGACAGGCGGCAAAGTCCGCGTCGCCGATGAGGTAGGCGCTGCGGATGGGCGCGGGGCCGTAGCGCAGGTGGCTGACCGTCAGGCCGCCGGACTTCTTGGAGTCGTAGGCGAAGAAGGCCTGCACCTCCATGCCCTCCTGGGCGCCCAGCAGCTTGGCGGTCGCCTTCACGGTGCCCACGGTGCCGTCGGAGCCGATGCCATAGAACCGGCAGCTGACGGTGCCCGCCGGGGCGGCCTGAAAGTGCTCGTCCCAGGGCAGGGAGAGCCGGGTCACGTCGTCCTCGATGCCCAGGGTGAAGCGGGGCTTGTCCGCGTGCCGCAGGCTGTCCAGCGCGGCCTTGACCATGCCGGGGGTCAGCTCCTTGCCGCCCAGCCCGTAGCGTCCGCCGGTCAGACGGATGTCCCGCCCGTGGGCCCGCAGCGCCGCGCAGACATCCAGATACAGCGGCTCGCCGTCACTGCCGGGCTCCTTGGTGCGATCCAGCACCGCGGCGGCGCGGACGGTGGCGGGCAGCGCGTCCGCCAGCGCCTTCGCGGGGAAGGGCCGGTACAGCCGCACCTTCACCACGCCCACCTTCTCTCCGAGGGCGCAGAGCCGGCCCACGGTCTCATGGGCGGTGTCGCAGGCGGAGCCCATGCAGATGATGACCCGATCCGCGTCCGGGGCGCCGGCGTAGTCCACCAGATGGTAGCGGCGGCCGGTGGCCTTCGCGATGTCGGCAAACACCGACTGGACGATGCCGGGCAGCGCCTCGTAGCGGGGATTGGCGGCCTCCCGGTTCTGGAAGTACACGTCCGGATTCTGGGCGGTGCCCGCCTGATGGGGATGCTGCGGATCCAGGGCGCGGCTGCGGAAGGCATCCAGCGCGGACAGGGGAAGCAGGGGGCGCAGCTCATCGTCTGTGAGCAGGGAGACGCGCTGCAGCTCATGGCTGGTGCGGAAGCCGTCGAAGAAGTGCAGGAAGGGCACGGAGGCGCGGAGCGTGGCGATGTGGGCACACAGGGCGAAGTCCGCCGCCTCCTGTACACCGGCGGAGCAGAGCATGGCAAAGCCCGTCTGCCGGCAGGCCATCACGTCGCTGTGGTCACCGAAGATGGACAGGGCATGGGTGGACAGGGCCCGGGCGCTGACGTGGAACACGCAGGGCAGCAGCTCACCGGCAAGCTTGTACATGGTGGGAATCATGAGCAGCAGCCCCTGGGAGGCGGTGAAGGTGGTGCAGAGGGTACCGCAGGCCGCCGCGCCGTGAAGCGCGCCCGCCGCGCCCGCCTCGGACTGCAGCTGACGGACGGTGACCGGCTCTCCGAGCAGGTTGCGCCGTCCGGCGGCGGCCCAGCCCTCCACCGCCTCCGCCATGGTGGAGGACGGGGTGATGGGGTAGACCGCGGCACATTCGGTAAAGGCATAGGCCACATGAGCGACGGCACCGCAGCCGTCTGTCACGGTGGAAAAGGGCATGGCATCCACCTCCTGATCGTGTTGGGGCGCCCGGCAAACGGCGGGGCGCTGCGATCAGTATATGTGGATGCCATGCCGGTTATGACAGCTTACTGCTGCTCGTGGGCGGGCGTGCGGCCCTGCTGCAGGGCCTGATGCTCCTCCAGCAGCTGCGCGTGGAGGAAGGTGCTGCTCCAGGCGGCGTTGCTCGGGGTCAGGATGGCCTTGAGCGCCACGGCGGGCAGCCGGGCCTGACGCATGGCGCTCAGCAGGCTGTTCACCATGGAGCCGGAGAAGCCGCACATCACCAGCATGGTGCCCGGGATGGTGCCCTCCGGCACGGGCCTTTCGCCCTCATCTTCCGTCAGCCCGGCCAGCACGGACAGGGGCAGCCCCCATTCCTCCGGGGGCACCGGGCGGAGGACAATGCCCATCCGCAGGCACAGGAAGCGGAGATGGCGCAGATGATCCTCGGGGAGGTTGTAGGACAGCAGCGTTGCTTTCATTGGTTCCACACTCCTTGATCACAGCAGATTCTTGTAGGACAGGATGGTGCCCACCACGTTCACACAGGTGCCGTAGCACACCAGAGGCAGGTGCCACTGGGCGAAGCGCTCGTCGCGGGGCATCCACCACAGAAGCCCCAGGAACAGGTAGGGAAGGGTGTCCACCAGATAACGGTTGCCGAACTGCACCGCGCCCAGGGTGGCATGGCAGCAGATCCACACCACATGCACCGCGACCAACAGCGGCACCATGAGCATCACAGGCCACCGGGCGTCCGAGGGGCGCAGGGGACGGGGCTGGTGTGCAAGGCGCCACTGCAGCGGGCGGAGCATCGCCCACAGCAGGGCGATCAGGGCGGAGAGGAAGATGGGGTTGACCAGATAGAAGGCGTTCCCCTGCAGTGCCCAGAAGCCGACGCCGTTATCCCCCAGCCACGCGGGCAGCCGCAGGTACAGCTGCAGGTTGGGCAGCAGGCTCTCCCAGGAGAACTGCGGGGTGGCACCCTCCCGGGAGAACTCCGGCAGGTAGTTGTGACCGAACTCCACCACGCTGCCGAAGCGCAGGTAGTTGAGCGTCATGTAGGAGACCGCCAGCAGCAGCGGCCCGATGGCCCAGTACCACCTTTTCGCGATCAGGCGCGGCAGGCTCCACTCGGGCCTCCGCTTCCTCCAATGGCGGCAGATGAGGTACACAAGCAGCGGCAGATAGACCGCCACCATGGGCCGGCAGCCCACGGCACAGGCCCAGCAGGTCAGCGACACGCCCCCGCGCCCGACGCAGGCGTAGTACAGCGCCATCAGGGACAGGGCGAAGCACATGTTCTGCGCCAGGAACCACACCCAGCCGTTCACCGTCAGGTACACATAGCCGTTGGCCAGCAGCAGATAGAGCACCAGGCTGTACAGCCCCTGCTCGCTTCCGGTGACGGCCCGGTACAGCCGCACCGCGTACACGCAGCTGAGCAGGGCGAAGAACAGGGCGATGAAGCCGTCCGGGGTGCTCTCCCCGAACAGGAGGGCGAAGGGCAGCATCACATAGGAGGGGAAGGGCGGGAAGGACACATAGTACTTCCCCTGATAGATCGCCAGCTCCAGCCAGGGATAGCTTTCGCCGTTCACCAGCTCCAGATGCCCGTCCAGCCAGGCGAGGGCCTGCAGGGTGTAGGAGTTGTACCAGTTCTTCCGCCACAGCCATTGACCGGAATACATGGAGACCACCGTCATGGTCAGCAGCATGCAGATCATGACGCACAGACAGGCGCGGTTCCGCTGCAGAAGGCGCAGACCCCGGCGCAGGGCGTGATTCATCGCGGCATACCTCCTTGAGGGGCGAATTGGTGTCAGGGCCGGAAGCGGAGCAGCTCCCCGTCCCGGCAGCGCAGGGTGACCGGGTGCCTGTCCTCCCAGACGGCGCAGAGCAGGGTGCCGTCCGGCAGCAGGGCGCAGCGCGGGCGGCGCAGAGCGGGATGCGCGTCCCGGAAGCGGCGCACGGCCCGCTTGAGCGCCTCCCCGTCCCCCTGCAGAAAGGCGGGCAGGTGCCCGGTGTTATCGGTGGCGAGCCGGTCGGTGATGAGCGCCTCCCGCAGCGCTCCCTCCGGGACGCCGAGGGACAGTAGCTCTCCAAAGACCAGCTCCGTCAGGTGATCCAGGCTCCACCGCCCCTGCCGGGCGCGCATGGCGTCTCCCAGCCGCAGCAGGAGCGTGAAGGGCCGCAGTCCGGTCTCCCGCAGCGCCAGCGCCAACGTCCGGGCGAAGCGCCCGCTGTTGTGCAGCCGCTCCACCGCGTCGGCGCAGCCATGGAGCCGGTCCAGCTCCCCGTAGGTCATCCAGGGCGTGGCGAGCACCTCGTAGGGCGGGTCGGGGGAGAAGCGCTGTCCCCAGTCCCGGCTGCGGAGCCGGCTTCCGTGAATCAGCTTGAGGAAGCCCAGCTGCAGCTGATGGGGCTGCAGCTGCCACGCGCTGTCGAAGGAGTGCCCGAAGGTGGTGAAGTCCTCCCCGGGCAGCCCGGCGATCAGGTCGATGTGCACATGGATGTTCCCCGGCGCGATGAGCCGCCGCAGCCGATCCTGCAGCCGCGCCATGTCGGTGTGGCGGTCGCAGGCATCCAGCGTCTCCGGGTGGAAGGACTGCAGCCCGGCCTCCATCTGGAACAGCCCGGGCGGCGCCGTGGACAACAGCGCCAGCTCCGCGTCGTCGAACAGGTCGGCGGCGACCTCCAGATGGTAGCAGACCTCCCCGATGCGCCCCTGGGCCCGGGCGTCGATGAGCCCGCCCAGCAGGTAGCGGGTGCGCTCGTGGTGGCAGTTGAAGGTGCGGTCAATGAGCTTGACGGTGTCCGTGCCGCTCTGCCCCAGCCGGATGAGCAGCGCGAGCGCCTGCTCCATGGGCATGAAGCGCACGGGCTCCCGCTGACCGGACAGGCAGAAGGCGCAGGAGAAGGGGCAGCCGCGGCTCGTCTCCACATACGCCATGCGCCCCTGCAGCGCCTGCTGCCAGGCTTCGTCGTAGAGATCATCCCGGGGCGGCGGCGCGGGGGCTACCTCACCGATGTGCAGCCCATCCGCCGTGCGGAAGCACAGGCCGGGAACGGTCTCCGGGGCCGTCTCCCCCGACTGCAGCGCCCGCAGCAGCAGGGGCAGGGAGGTCTCGCCCGCGCCCCGGAGCAGGTAGTCGCAGGGCATCTCGCGGAAGGTCTCCTCCACGGACCAGGTCACCTCCGGGCCGCCCACCACCAGCACGATGCGATCATCCAGCGCCCGCAGCATCCGCAGCAGCCGGGCCGCGACGGGCCGGTTCCAGATGTACACGCACACCGCGACGACCTCCGGTGCCGTCTCCATGATGCGGCTCAGCAGCGTCTCCGGGGTCTCGTTGACGTTCAGGTCGCAGAGCGTGACCACGGTTTCCGGCAGCGCCTCCTCCACGGCCCTCCGCAGGCAGAAGGGGGCCAGCGGCAGATGGATGTACTGGCTGGACAGGCCGGTGATGGTCAGACGCATGGCAATCCCTCCCACAGATAACGCTTCACGCCGGGGCTTTCATCCCGACGCCCGCTCCGTATCTGACAGTATATCACATTTTCAGCGGGAATTGCAATTCCGGCGCGATTCCTGTATAATAGGGAGCGGCAGGAGGCGGATGATGATATGACGATCAGGCAGGCATTCCGGAGGGGCTGGCAGGCGTGGCGGACGCAGGGAACGTGCTGGCTCTCGTGTACGCTCTCAGCGCTCTGCGTGACGGGCATGAGCCTGGCACCGCTGCTGCTGGCGGCGGCTGCGCCGGTCAGGGGCTGGGCGCTGCTGTGCGTGCCCCTGTTCCTGCTGCTGGTGCTGCCGCTGCGGCAGGGGCTGGCGGCGCTCATGGGCCGGGCGGTGCGCGGGGAGAGAACGACCCCCGTGGAGCTGCTGGCGGCACCCTATGGCACCTCGCTGGGGCGCGGCCTGAAAACGGCGCTGTGCCTGCTGCTCTGGGGCAGCCCCGCCCTTGCGGCGACCATCTGGCTGGCGGCGCAGTATAAGGGCGCGCAGGACGTGTTCAGCCTCATGCGCCTGGCGGGCACGCTGGGCGGCGGCGTGGCGGTGGATGGCATGCTGGCGGCGGTGCCGCTGTACCTGCTCACCTTCCTGCCCCTGCTGGTGGGGCTGGCGTTCCACAGCGGCAGCCGTTTTGCCGCTGCCGCCGGGTGCTCCCTGCGGGGTCGCCGGGGCGGGATGCTGCTGTGCTGGCTCTGCAGTCAGGTGACGCTTTTGCCCTTTGCCGTGGTGGCGGCGCTGCTGACGGCGGGCGTCGTGCCGCAGATCGCGGCGGCAATCGCTGCCCGCTCGCTGGCGATGCTGCCGGACTTTGGGCGGCTGGGGCTCTGGCTTCTGGCGGACGCGGCGGTGCTGTTGCTGCCAGCGCTGCCGCTCCGGGCGCTGATTCAGGCGGCCTGGGTCTGCGGGGAGGCGGCGGCATGATGCGGCTGGATCGCTATCTGGTCACGCTGGGCGTGGGCACCCGAACCGAGGTGCAGAAGCTCATCCGCGCCGGCGGGGTGGAGGCGGAGGGCACCGTCTGCCGGGACCCCGGACAGCAGCTCCGGGAGGGCGCGTCCCTCCGGGTGCGCGGGGAGGCGCTGGATACGCGCCTGATGCGCCATGTGATGCTCAACAAGCCCGCCGGGCTGCTCACCGCCGCCAGGGACAGGAAGCAGCCCACGGTCATGGGCCTGCTGCCGCCCGCCTATGCCGCCCTGGGCTGCATGCCCGTGGGGCGGCTGGACAAGGACACCACCGGGCTGCTGCTGCTGAGCTGCGACGGCGAGCTGAACCACCGGCTGCTCTCGCCTGCCCGGCATGTGGACAAGACCTACTGCGCCGTGGTGGATGGCCCCCTGACCGGGGCGGAGGTGGCGGCCTTTGCCACGGGGGTGGCGCTTTCGGACTTCACGGCGCTGCCCGCCCGGCTGGAAATCCTCTCCTCGTCCGCCGTGGAGAGCGTGGCGCGGGTCACCGTGCGGGAGGGCAAGTTTCATCAGATCAAGCGGATGTTCGAGGCGGTGGGCCGTCAGGTGACGGCGCTGCACCGGGAAGCCTTCGGCCCCCTGACGCTGGACGCGGCACTGGCTCCCGGACAGTGGCGGGAGCTGACGGCGGAGGAAGCGCGTGCCCTCTACGAAGCGGCACAGATGGAGGTGCACCAATGAACGACCAGTATTACACCCGGTGCCCGCAGAGCGAATCCCGGCCCGCGCCCTGCGCTTTCAACTACCGGGGCTGCATGCTCACCTTCAAGACGGATGCGGGCGTCTTTTCCCGGGGTGAGCTGGACGAGGGCAGCCGCCTGCTGCTGGAGGCGCTGCCGGCGCTTTCCGGGGACGTGCTGGACCTGGGCTGCGGCTGGGGGCCCATCGGCATCAGCGTGGCCCGGGCGAACCCGGGCTGTCGGGTGACCATGGCGGACGTGAACCTGCGGGCGCTACAGCTGTGCCGGGACAACGCCCGCCGCAACGGCGTGGAGGCCGTGTGCCTGGAGAGCGACGGCATGGCGGCCCTGGCGGGACAGCGCTTTGACGCGGTCATCACCAACCCGCCCATCCGCGCCGGCAAGCAGGTGATCTACCGGATGTTCTCGGACGCGGCGGGGGCGCTCCGGGAGGGTGGCGCGCTGTATCTGGTCATCCGCAAGCAGCAGGGCGCGGAGAGCTGCGTTCGGTATCTCAGGACACTGTACGGGCAGGTGGAGCGGCTGAACCGCTCCGGCGGCTTCTGGGTCATCCGGGCCGCATCGCCCGCAGCACAGAACAAAAGTGAAGGAGCGGAGCAGGATGGAATTTAACGAGGAATACTTTGACGCCGGTCTGTACCGGATGGGAACCCGCTGTGAGAAATGGGATCTGTGCCGTCAGGAGCACGGGGAGGGCGCGCTGCCCATGTGGGTGGCGGACATGGACTTCCCCAGCCCGCCCGCGGTGCAGCAGGCGATTCTGAACCGCGCGGCCCATCCCACCTACGGCTACACCGAGCCCCTGGCGGATGACGCGCAGGCGCTGATTGACTTCTGGCAGCGCCGCCACGGACTGACCATCGCCCGGGAGGAGATTCAGCTGCTGCCCTGCGTGGTCACGGGGCTCAAGACGGTCATTCATGCCCTGACCGCCCCCGGCGACGGCGTGATGATCCTCTCCCCGGTGTACGGCCCCTTCCGCATGAGCGTGGAGGCCACCGGCAGGACGCTGGTGGACGTGAAGCTGCGCCATGGGGACGACGGTCGCTATGAGCTGGACTTTGATGCGATGGAGGCGGCCCTGCGGGGCGGCGCGAAGCTGCTGATGCTCTGCAACCCCCACAACCCCGTGAGCCGCTGCTGGACGCGGGATGAGCTGCAGGAGCTGCTGGCGCTGACGGAGCGCTACGGCGTGCCGGTGGTGTCCGATGAGATTCACGCGGACTTCGTGTTCGCGCCTCACGTGTTCACGCCCGTGCTGTCCCTGACGGATCGGAACGTGATCTCCCTGTGCGCTGCCAGCAAGACCTTCAATCTGGCGGGCCTGCAGCAGGCGGCCTGTCTGTGCAAGGACGGGGTGATTCGGGAGAAGCTGCGGAAGCAGCTGGAATCCGCCGGTGTGACGAGCGGCAACATCTTCGCGCTGGAGGCCACCCGGGCCGCCTATCGGGAGGGCGATGCCTGGCTGGACGGGCTGCTGGCCTACCTGCGGGGGAACATCGCCGCGCTGGAGCGGGCGGTGGCGGAGCAGCTGCCCCGGGCGGTGCTGACACCCATGGAGGCCACCTACCTGGGCTGGCTTGACCTGCGGGCCTACGGCTACACCACGGAGGAGCTGATGGCGCGCAGCGCGGCGGCGGGCGTGGTGTTCACGTCGGGCACGTTCTTCGGCGCGGAGACCGGCGAGGGCTTCCTGCGGGTGAACATCGGCTGTCCCCGGAGGCACATCCCCGAGGCCATCCGCCGTCTGGCGGCGGCGCTGAACCCGGATGCGTGAGCGCCCTGATGCGCCCGGCGGGAAGAAACGGCCCGGCTGATTCGTTCGATAGGGGAAGAAACGGATGCGGAGAGGAGGGCCCCATGGAACAGACCATCAAGGAGCGGGTGGCGCGGGGAGAGCGGGCGCCGCTGCGGATTCCGGAGCTGGACGGCTGGCGGGTGCTGCTGGTGTTTCTGGTGGCGCTGTATCATATCTGGCAGCAGTCCTGGCTGACGCCCCGCATCGGCGGCATATCGCTGGATTTTCTGGTGCGCACGGGCTACATGCCGGTGGACGGCACCATTCTGCTCAGTGGCTTCCTGCTGTACCTGCCCTATGCCCGCAGCGCCATGGAGGGCACGCCGATGCCGTCGGCCCGGAGGTTCTATCAGCGGCGCATCATGCGCATCGTGCCCAGCTTTGTGGTGTTTACGCTGCTCATGCTGTTCCTGGTGGCGCTGCCCGGCGGCGCCTACCGCACCACCGGCGCGCTGGTGAAGGATCTGGCGGCGCACTTCACCTTTACCTTCACCTTCTTCTATGAGACCTACATCGGTACGCCCCTGGGCGCCGCCAGCTGGACCATCTGCATCGAGATGCAGATGTATCTGCTTATCCCGCTGATTGCCCGCCTGGCCCGGAAGCATCCGGGCGCCACCATGCTGGGCATGTGCGCGGTGTCCGCCTACTGGAAGCTGTATGCCGTCAGCCACTTCACGCAGTATGGCATGGTGGTCAATCAGCTGGCATCCTTCCTGGACGTGTATGCCATCGGCATGGCCTGCGCGGTGCTGTACCTGTACCTGAGAAGGCTGTGGGACAGCCTGAAGCCCCGCCTTGCCTTCGAGCTGCTCTTTACGGCGATCATGGCGATCTGCCTGTACCTCATCACGGTGCTTCTGCACCAGCAGGCCCTGTCTCAGGGACAGGCGGGCATTCAGCGGGGCCAGCTGCTCCGCCGCCTGCCCTATGCGCTGCTGCTGGCGGGCTGCATGGTGTCGCTGCCCTTCACGGTGCGGCCCATCCGCTTCCTGTTCGGCAACCGGGTGATGCACGCGCTGTCGCTCATCTCCATGAACTTCTATCTGGTGCATCAGCCGCTGGCGGTGCAGCTCAAGAAGCTGGGCATTCCCGCCTCCGTGAGCCCGACGCCCAATGTGGACCGGGAGGTGTCCTGGCAGTATCCCTACACATTCCTGTGCTTCGGTCTGGCGCTGGTCGTCGCGACGCTGATGACCCTGCTGGTGGAGAAGCCGGGCGCCTGGGTGCTGGGCAGGCTGTTCGCCCGTCTGGACGCGAAGCGGGAGACCCGGCGGCGCATCGCAGCGGAGACAGCGGTCTCCAGTACGCCGGAGATACCGGACGAGCCGGAGATGGCGGAGATCGGCGTTGTGGCGCAGGACGAAGCCGGCCCGGTGCAGAACGACGATGACAAAAAGGACGGATGAGCCCCTCGGGGCACCCGTCCTTTTTCTGGAGACCGGAAATATATTGCGGTTCACGCCTGTCGGGTGTACTGGTAGCGCATGAAGAACAGCTGCCCGTCGGAGCAGGACTGGGTGCGCTGGGTGCCGTCCCGGCGGAAGCCGCACTGCTCGTAGAGATAGCGGAGCCGGAAGTTGTCGTGCATCGCCCAGACATGCACCTGGGGGTAGCCCATGGCAGCCAGGCTTTTCAGGGCATACTGGATCAGCAGCTGAAGGTGCTCCGAATCGGTGAGGCAGATCGCCTCCACCAGCAGCCCCCAGCCCTCCGCGTCGGTGTCGGGCCCATAGAGGACGTAGCCGCAGAGCTTTCCGCCCATCTCCAGCACCTCCAGCACACGCGTGGGCTGGTTGACCGCTTCCAGAAAGCGGGGAAGATAGGCCTCCGGGTGATTCTGCTCACCCAGCTCGGGCAGCAGGTAGCCCTGATACTGATTGGTCACATAGGTGCAGCGCAGCTGGGCAAGCGCCTCGCAGTCACTCGCCTTGGCGGTCCGTATGATGGCTTTTCCCATGTCGTCACACCAGCCGGATTCCGGATTCCGCCTGCTCGGCGGCGTAGCGCTTCATCAGCTTGTGGATGCGGTCATAGGGGTTGAGCAGGTGGCTCAGGGAGCGGTCGTGGTTCAGGGTGGCGATGATGTAGGAGATGTACTTGCTCATGTCCGCCTCGATGAACCAGGGCGCGTTGCGCAGCTCGGGGGTGCGGTAGGTCAGGTTGGTGGAGATGACCCGGTCAATCAGGCCCTCCTCGTAGGCCTGGTCGAACTTGGAGATGCCGTCGGTGAACAGACCGAAGGTGGCGGCGGCGAACACCTTGCCGGCGTTGCGCTTCTTCAGCTCGCGGGCCACGTCGATGATGGAGTCGCCGGAGGAGAGGATATCATCGGCCACGAACACGTTCTTGCCGTCCAGATCCTCGCCCAGGTACTCGTGGGCCACGATGGGGTTGCGGCCGTTGACGATGCGGGTGTAGTCGCGGCGCTTGTAGAACATGCCCATGTCCAGCCCCAGCACGGAGGCGTAGAAGGTATTGCGGTCGATGGCGCCCTCGTCGGGGGAGACGATCATCATGTGATCCCGGTCGATGCGCAGATCCTTCTGGTTCTTCAGCAGCGCCTTGAAAATCTGGTAGGAGGGCATGACGCTCTCAAAGCCGCTGGAGGGGATGGCGTTCTGAACGCGGGGGTCGTGGGCGTCGAAGGTGATGATGTTGGAAACGCCCATGCGAACCAGCTCCTGCAGGGCCAGGGCGCAGTCCAGGCTCTCGCGGGCGGCGCGGCGATGCTGACGGCCCTCATAGAGCATGGGCATGATGACGTTGACGCGCTTGGGCTTGCCGCCCAGGGCCGCGATGGTGCGCTTCAGGTCCATGAAGTGGTCATCGGGGCTCATGGGCACCTTCTGACCGTACATGGTATAGGTGCAGTTGTAGGCGCCGATGTCGCAGAGGATGAAGATGTCGTAGCCACGGACGGTCTCCTTGATGAGGCCCTTTCCCTCGCCGTTGCCGAACCGGGGGCAGATGGTGTTGACCAGGAAGGTGTCACGCTGAGCGCCGGGGGTGGTGATCATGTCGCCAAGGGTCTCCTCGGTGTGGTCGCGCCACTTGAGCAGCCAGGCATTCACCTTTTCGCCCATTTCCTCGGTGCCGCGCATGGCGATCAGTCCCAGAGGGCCGACGGGGTAGGTCAGGAAGGAGTTGTTGTTCCATGTACTCACGAAATCAGTCATGACATCAACCTCATTCTGCTTGGTTTGTGTGGGAAAACAGCAACGGAAAAACCCGCGGTCAGGAACAGGATGCGCCGTGACCGGCTTCTATTATACTCCATCTTTCGGCAGATGAAAAGGTCTTTGCAAAAAAAACCGGAGCGGTGGGGAAAGACGTCAAATCCGTGTTTCCACAAGTTTTTTTGCATAAAACCGTTGACACCCGGGGCGAGGAATTGTATAATGGAACCAGAAGGAGCATGAACAGAGCTTGTTTATGCAGAAAAAATGAAAAGGGGCGAAACATGATGAAAAAACTGTTGGCGTTGCTGCTGGCCTGCCTGATGGTGGTTGGATGCGCGGGGGCCGCGCTGGCGGAGATTGATCCTGAGCTTGTCAAGGCCGCTCAGGAGGAGGGCGAGCTGGTCGTGTACGGTTCCTGCGAGGAGCCCTATCTGGCTGCCGCTGCCAAGCACTTTGAGGATCTGTACGGCATCAAGACCTACTATCAGCGCCTGTCCACCGGCGAGGTGCAGGCCAAGATTTCCTCCGAGGCCGGCAATCCCTCCGGCGACGTGTGGTTCGGCGGCACCACCGATCCCTACAACGAGAGCGCCAAGGCCGGTCTGCTGATGGCCTACGAGGCGACCAACGCCGCTGACCTGGCCTCCGACATGTACCGGGACGCCGATGGCTACTGGTACGGCATCTACAAGGGCATCCTGGGCTTCATGGTCAACACCGAGGAGCTGCAGCGCCTGGGTCTGTAAGCGCCCCAGGGCTGGGACGATCTGCTCAAGCCCGAGTATCAGGGCCTGATCTGGCTGTCCAACCCCAACACCGCCGGCACCGCCAAGCTGGTCATCAACACCATGGTGCAGCTCAAGGGCCACGACGAGGCCATGAAGTACTTCGTGGAGCTCGACAAGAACATCGCGCAGTACACCAAGTCCGGCTCCGGCCCCTCCAAGAAGGTGGGCATCGGTGAGTGCGTCATCGGCATCGGCTTCCTGCATGACGGCATCACCCAGATTCTGTCCGGCTATGACAACATCGCTCTGGTGATCCCCTCCGAGGGCACCAGCTTTGAGATCGGCGCCACCGCTATCTTCGACGGCTGCGCGCATCCCAACGCTGCCAAGCTGTGGATCGAGTACGCGCTCTCTCCTGAGTGCGTGGAGCTGGCGGACGACGCCGAGAGCTATCAGTTCCTGGTCATCAACTCCGCCAAGCAGCCCGCGGCGGTGGAGCCCTTCGGCCTCGACCCCAACAACGTGATCGACTATGACTTCGAGGACGCGAAGAACAACACCACCCAGTATGTGACCGACTTCTTCGACGCGCTGGGCGAGGCTGCGGACAGCCGCTTCAAGACCGAGTGACGAGATGCCGGCGAAGGCCGGCTCCAATCAGGATTCCAAAGGGGGATGGGAGGGAACGCCCGTCCCCCGCTTTTGTTCCATTCCCCCGGGGCGCCCGCAGCGGACACCCCGGGCGGGAAACGCGAAGGAGTAGATGCCTATGAAAAAACGCCAAAGCGCGGCGCTGGAGCGCAAAAAGTTCCTTGCTGATCCGGTGATGGTCTGCACCATCGTGCTGCTCATCGTGCTGCTGACGCTGTTCATCCTCTATCCGCTGACGATGCTGCTGCTGGACAGCGTGTATGTGCGCAACACCAACCTGGTGCCGCTGGAGACGGTGCTGGCGGGGGAGGCGGAGGTGTCCTACCGGGGCTCCGGCGACGCAACCACCGTGAAGCTGGTGGACAGCAAGGGCAAGGCGGTGACCGTGTCGCTTTCGGAGCTGTCCTCCACCTACGGCTGCCTGTTCACGGAGAATGGCAGGGTGCTTAAGGAGGGGACGGAGATTGACCCCGCCGCCACCTTCGTCAAGGTGCAGGACAATCACCTGACGCTGGATGCCTTCCCGCGCATCTTCGCGGACTACACGTTCAACCGCGCCTTCTACAACACCCTGCTTCTGGGCATGATTACCAGCTTTGGCGCGGTGATGATCGGCCTGCTCTTCGCCTATGTGGACTGCTATGTGGACGTCCGCTCGGGTGTGGTGCGGCGGCTGTTCAACGTGGTCTCTACCCTGCCGGTGGTGTCGCCGCCCTTCGTGCTGTCCCTGTCCATGATTCTGCTCTTTGGACGCGGCGGCCTGATTACGCGGCAGCTGCTGGGCATCTATGACAGCGACGTGTACGGTCTGGGCGGCATCGCCATCGTGCAGATCATGACGTTCTTTCCGGTGTGCTACATGATGCTCAAGGGCCTGCTGAAGAACATAGACCCCTCCATGGAGGAGGCGGCCCGGAACATGGGCGCGGGGCGGATGAAGGTGTTCACCACCGTGACCCTGCCGCTGATGCTGCCCGGCCTGGGCAACGCCTTCCTGGTGACCTTCATCGAGTCGGTGGCGGACTTTGCTAACCCCATGATGATCGGCGGCAGCTATGACACGCTGGCGACCACCATCTACCTGCGCATCACGGGCGGCAGCTACGACACCAACGGCGCCGCCGCGATGGCGGTGGTGCTGCTGGGCATCACGCTGGTGCTGTTCCTCGTGCAGAAGTACTACCTGGAGGCCAAGGCAGCCGCGACCCTCACGGGCAAGGCGAGCCGCGCTCGGGCCCTCATCGAGGACCGGAGCGTCCGCGTGCCGCTGGTGACCATCTGCTCGCTGCTGTCCCTGTTCGTGATTATGATGTATATCGCCGTTCCCTTCGGCGCGCTGTTCAAGCTGTGGGGCCGGGATTACAGCCTGAGCCTGAAGTGGTTCCAGCAGCTGTTCCGGGATGACGGCTTCAAGGCCTTCACGGACTCCCTGGTGCTCTCGCTCATCGCGGCGCCCATCACGGCCCTGCTCTCCATGATCATCTCGTACCTGGTGGTCAAGAAGAAGTTCCGGGCCAAGGGCTTCATTGAGTTCGTCTCCATGCTCGCCATGGCGGTGCCCGGCACGGTGCTGGGCGTGGGCTTCATCCGCGGCTTTGCCGGCGGTATCTTCCGCACGGGCTTCATGCAGGGCATCTATGGCACGGGCCTGATTCTGGTCATCGTGTTCGTGGTGCGCTCGCTGCCCGTGGGTACCCGCAGCGGCATCTCCGCCCTGCGGCAGATCGACAAATCCATCGAGGAATCGGCCTATGATCTGGGCGCCGGCAGCGCGAAGGTGTTCACCTCGGTCACCCTGCCGCTCATCAAGGATTCGTTCCTCAGCGGTCTGGTGACGACCTTCGTCCGCTCGATCACGGCCATCAGCGCGGTGATCCTGCTGGTCACGCCGCGCTACCTGCTCATCACCTGCCGCATCAACGAGTTCGCGGAGAAGGGTGCCTATGGCGTGGCCTGCGCCTACGCGACCATCCTGATTATCATCGTCTATGCGGCAATCATGCTGATGAACTTCTGCATCGGGCACCTGGGCTCCGGCAAATACAAGCGCATCAAGGAGGAAAAGTGAAATGGCCGGCAAAGAGAAGAAGGGCGTTCGCCTTGACCATATCTCCAAAATCTACAAGGATCCCAAAACCGGCAAGGACTTCTACGCGGTCAACGATGTGAGCCTGGACATCGCCCCGGGCAGCTTCGTGACGCTGCTGGGCCCCTCCGGCTGCGGCAAGACCACGACCCTGCGCATGATCGCGGGCTTCGAGAGCCCGGACGCGGGCGAAATCTATCTGGGCAGCGAGCCCATCAACGCGCTGACGCCCAACAAGCGCGACACCGCCATGGTTTTCCAGAGCTATGCGCTGTTCCCGCACTACAATGTGTACGACAACGTGGCCTATGGCCTGAAGCTGCGCAAGGTGCCCAAGGCGGAGATGAACGAGCGCATCGAGCGCATTCTGGCGCTGGTGGAGCTGACCGGCATGGAGAGCCGCATGACCAACCAGCTCTCCGGCGGACAGCAGCAGCGCGTCGCCCTGGCGAGGGCCATGGTGGTGGAGCCGAGCGTGCTGCTCTTTGACGAGCCCCTGTCCAACCTGGACGCCAAGCTGCGCGTGTCCATGCGCACGGAGATCCGCCGCA
>JAEDKS010000216.1 GCA_016295665.1 Clostridia bacterium | reverse complement strand
TCACTTGGTTGACATTTGGTTGTCACTTGGTTGTCACTTGGTTGTCAGTTGGTTGACATTTGGTTGACACTTGGTTGACAAATGTCCGCGTAGCTTAGGGTAGCTTAGCGTAGCCCAGGGTAGCTTAGGGTAGCCCAGGGTAGCCCAGCCCAGCGTAGCGCAGCGCAGGCACGTCCGCGCACTGGCCTGTCGGGGGAAAGCGGGTACAACAGCAAAGCAAGGGGCCGCTGCGGCATGTTCGCGTCCGCAGCGGCCCTCCTGTAGTTGGGTACCGGGGTTGCTTACTGGGGTCTGACCTTGCCCAGGAAGCAGCAGGCCAGAGCGCCGGGGCCCGTGTGGGCACCGATGACCGGGCCGATGTTCTCGATGTGGATGTCCAGCCGGGGCTCCTTCTCCTTCAGGATGTCCCGCAGCCGGGCGGCCTCCTCCGGGCAGGCGGAGTGGAGCACGATGCAGGGCGCCTCGGTGGGGTCGTCCAGGTTCGCCAGGGTCTGCTCGACGATGTAGGCGATGGCCTTCTTGCGTCCGCGCACCTTGGCGACGGACTCCAGCTTGCCCTCGCGGCTCTCGACGATGATGGGCTTCAGGTCGAGCATGGTGCCCAGCGCCGCCGCGGTGGAGGAGATGCGTCCGCCGCGCTTGAGGTACTTCAGGTCATCCACGGTGAAGAAGGCCTGGGCGCGGAGCTTGTTGTCCTCGACCCACTGCGCGACCTCATCCATGGGCTTGCCGGCGCGGTACATCTCGTGGGCCTTGAGCACCAGCAAGGTCTGCGGCGCAGAGATGGACAGGGTGTCCACCAGCGTGAAGCGGCGCTCCGGGTACTTGGCCAGCAGCACCTCCCGGGCGCTGCGGATGGATTCGATGGTGCGGCTGAGCTGGCTGGAGAACGCCAGGAACAGCAGATCCTTGCCGGAGGAGAGCACCGGCTCGAAGTAGTCCAGGTAGGTCGCCTCGTTGAGGGCGGCGGTCACGGGGGCCGCGCCGTTCCTCATGGCCTCGTAGTAGCTGTCGTAGTCCAGGGTCTGGCCCAGGTCGTCGAAGTACTCCTTGCCATCCAGCGCGTAGGGCATGTACACCACGGGAATGTCGTACTTGACCTTCAGCGCGTAGGGCAGGTCGCTGTCGCTGTCCGTCATCAGGATGTAGTTCATGTTCTCCGATAAACCTCCTTTTCCGTCGTTCGGGTCATGGGTGGAGAAAATAATGCCGAATAAGCAGCTATCATTGTAGCCTGTTTCCCGGGAAAAATCAAGGGGCCGGGCGGAAAAGGGGGCGGCTCTCATGGAATTCTCATCTTGGGCGCGGGAGGAGCGCACGAAAAAAGGGCCGACCATTCCGGCCCGGCCCCGGCCTGCTTAGGCCTCCCGCAGCACGATTTTCCCGTTCTCGATGGCATCCACCACCGCCAGCGGCACGTACTTCACGCCGGAGGCGCGCAGCCGCTGTCCGCCCTGCTGGAAGCCCTTCTCCACGCAGATGCCCACGCCCACCAGCGTGCACCCGGCCTGCTCCACCAGGCTGCGCAGGCCCTCCACGGCCTCGCCGTTGGCCAGGAAGTCATCCACGATCAGCACCCGCGTGCCCTCGGGCAGATAGCTGCGATCCACGCGGATGGTGTTCATTACCTGCTTGGTAAAGGAGTACACGTTCGCGGTGTAGACGTTGGGCCCCACGTTCAGCGGCGTGCCCTTCTTGGCGAATACCAGCGGCACGTTGCCCAGCGCCTGGGCCGTGGTCAGCCCCACCGCGATGCCGCTGGCCTCCGCCGTCAGCACCAGCTCCACGCCGTCCTCCGCGAAGGCTTCCGCCAGCGCCCTGCCCATCTCCGTGGACAGGGCCACGTCGATGCGGTGGTTCAGAAAGCTGTCCACCTTCACAATGCTGTCCCCGATGCCGACGCCCTGCGCCTCAATGGCCTTCCTGAGTGCTTCCATCATCCTGACAATCCTCCCCTGTAGCTTCCGGTCATGCGTCCTATTCTACCGCAGGGCGCGGCGGATTGCAACCGTCCCGCCCGCGATGGGCCAAAAGAATTTCGCTCCGTCACCCGTCCCGCTTGTCCATGAAGGGCGCGGGATGCTGATCGGCCCGGGGCGCGCTGGCCCTGGCCTTGCCCCCGGCGGGCGAGGGGGTGCGCAGCGCGGGCGGCAGCTGCACCTGTTTGCTGCTGCCCAGGGCGGTGCGGAGGGCACCCAGCGCCTCCTCCCAGCGCTCCGGCGGGCAGGGCAGCGCCAGACGCAGCCACCACCGGGGCGCGTACAGCAGCACCAGCGGCTTCCCGGGCCACAGCTGCACCCGGTTCACGCGCTTCCAGGGCAGGGTGTGCTCCGCCACCAGCAGCGGCTCCTCCGGGTGCTCCCGCATCAGGCGGGGGTGCTTCCCCCGGAGCAGCAGCCGGAGGGACGTGGGGCGGGGCAGATAGACCTGCACCGTCACGCCACGGCTGTCCAGGGTGCAGCACACCTCGTCCTCACCCTGCAGGTACAGCCCCAGCAGCACGGCGGCGCACAGCACCAGCAGCGCCAGCAGCAGCTGCCCCGGCAGCGCCCCCAGCAGCAGGTTCTCCACGCCGACCAGGCCGCCCGCCAGCAGCTCCAGCAGCAGCGCCAGCCCCGCGACGACCGCCAGCGCCGGCAGCGCCATCCGGGCGGCGGCGTTCCAGCAGATCCAGTCGGTGACCGGCGTATGCTCCAGACGCCACACCAGATGCGCCTGCTTCGGATTCAGCTTCCCCCCGCAGACCGGACAGCAGTCCCCCACGGGCATCTCCTGTCTGCATTTTCTGCACCAGCAGGTGCGTGCCATGTGCTCACCCCGTTTCCGGGGTCTATTGTAGCATGTCCGCCCGCAATTTGCAAGGCAGGCCCCATCGGTGCTGCGGAGGTGCGGCATTCACATTTCGCCAACAAAAGCGCGGCATTTCGGCAACATCCCCCTGCTACAATGTCCCCTGTCAGGTACAGAAGGCCTGAGCAGGGGTCGCACAGGCGGCAGAAACAGGAAGGAGCGATGAAGCATGGCAAAGTCCAAGCTGGTACAGATGAATCAGAAGATTGAAAGGTTCATCACGGAAAGTAGTGGAATGTCTATAAGGAAATCAGCCGCTGGAAGGAGGAGAACTACCGGCCAAGGTTCCTGGCGGTGGATGAATTCGCCATCCACAAGGGACACAGCTATG
>JAEDKS010000215.1 GCA_016295665.1 Clostridia bacterium | reverse complement strand
GACCTCAACGCGCTTTTCTCTGGGCAGGTCTACGCCCGCAATGCGTGCCATGTGTATGTACACCTCCAAATGTTGCTCGACCATCCTCCGACGGTCTGAGGAAAGACGCGGAACCCGGGTCGTCATCCGGGCAACCCATCCCGGACAGCGGCCTGGAGGCCGCAGCTCCTGCGCCGGCGCCTGGTGAAAGCAAGCGCACAGCAACGCTCTCCGTCCGCTAGTGGAAGGTACGGACAGAAAGCGCTTTCGGAATTATCGGCAGACCGATGGAACACACGCCTTTGAAGAAGAATAAGCGTATGCAGCCGCCCACCGGTCGAACCTGCATGGAAACCATCACATCTTACCACAAGAAAATGCTTTTGTAAAGGGGTTCACGGGGGTTTCCGCAAAGTTTTTCCCGCTTTCCGGCGGATGAAAAAGGCCGGGCGGGCCCGATGGGGGCGCCGCCGCGACCGCGTGCCTATTCGATGTCCAGAAAGGCCCACAGCGCCTCCCGGTTCCGGGACAGGCTGGCCTTCACCACGCTCATGCCGTCCACCATGGCGAAGTGGTAGCTGCCCTCGACGGGGATGGTCAGCGTTTCAAACGACGCGTACCGGCACCGCAGCGCCAGGGGCAGCAGCGCCAGAATGTCCTCCGGGGTCAGGTCGGTGGTTACCGCGTCCAGGTTGTCCATCACCAGGGCGCTCAGCTCCAGCCAGCCAAGGGAGGTGGCCCGGCGGAACAGAGCCTCCAGCACCTGCCGCTGCCGGCCCGTGCGCTGCACATCCCCGTCGATCTTCCGGATGCGGGCGAAGCACAGGGCCTGCTTGCCGGTCAGGTGCACGCTGCTCCCAAAGGTCTCCAGCAGCCCGTCCTCCTCGTCGTCCCCGATCTGTACATTATAGAAGCGG
Source organism: Clostridia bacterium (assembly GCA_016295665.1). Lineage (GTDB taxonomy): Bacteria > Bacillota > Clostridia > Christensenellales > Aristaeellaceae > HGM11604. Next base: position 2,293 of record JAEDKS010000215.1, on the reverse strand, counting down.
AGGATGCTGTTCACCTGCCGCATTTCCGCCTCGCTCACCGTCACGTCCACGCCGCCCACCGCGTCGATGACCCGCACCAGCCGGGCGAAGTTCACCTCCACATAGGCATCCGCCGTGACGGCGAAGTTCCGCTCCAGCGTCCGCCGCAGCAGCCGCTCACCGCCCCAGCTGTAGCTGGCGTTGAGCCGGTTGCTGCCCTTGCCGGGAATCTCCAGGTACAAATCGCGCAGGAAGGACACCAGCTTCACCGTGTTCGTGCAGGTGTTGAGCTGACAGAGGAGCACCGTGTCCGAGCGGCCCCGGGTCTCGTCGTAGGAGTCCGAGCCGATGAGCAGCAGGGTGTACACGTCCGCGTCCGACATGGTGAACCCCTCCGGCAGCACCACGAAGCTGCCGTCGTCCGCCGAGAGCGCCTCCAGCAGCTCATCCTCGGTCAGGGGCGTCAGGCCGTCGTCCTCCTCCGCCCAGTCCGGCACCTCGGGCAGCGTCAGCTCCTCGGCGCCCGCCGCCGCGCAGCCTAGGCACAGCAGGACGCACAGAAGCGCCGTCAGGCATCGCACCATGGTCTTACGGATTGTAGTAGTCGATGTCATAGTGAATCACGCACTTGCACCGGGGATCCATTTCCCGGGCACAGGCCTCCAGCTGGGCGGTGAGGAGCCGGGTGTCGTGCAGATCGGCGGGGATGACCACGTCGAAGATCAGGTTGATCTGCTTCTCGCCGGGGACGCGCCGCAGGTCGTGCAGCATCAGCTCCGGGTTGATGCGCTTCAGGCAGGCGGTCAGCTCCTCCCGGGCCCTGTCGGTCTCCGGGTCGCCGGTAACGATGGGATCCATGTGGATGCAGATGGGGATGTTCAGCTTCTCGCTGATCTCCTGCTCCGCCCGGTCGATGATCTCGTGGGCCTGCACGATGCCGATGTCTGCGGGTACCTCCGCGTGCACGGACGCCACGCAGCGCCCGGGGCCGTAGTCGTGGAGCATCAGGTCATGGATGCCCAGAATGCCGTCGTAGGCCATCAGCAGGTCGATGATCTGCCGGCCCAGCGCCTGGTCGGGCTTGCCGCCCAGCAGGCTGTCCAGCATGTCCCGGCATACCCCGATGCCCGCCTTCAGCACCAGCAGTGCCACCACCAGACCCATCCAGCCGTCCACCGGCAGGCTCGCCAGGTGGCCCACCACCATGCTGACCGCCACTGCGGAGGTGGCGAGGCAGTCCGACAGCGAGTCCTTCGACGTGGCCCGCAGCGCCGTGGAGTCGATAGTCCAGCCCAGCCGGTCATAGAACCGGTACTGCCACAGCTTCACGCCCACCGACAGCACCAGAATCACCAGCACCCACCAGGAGAAGGCCGGCAGCGCCGGATTCAGGATGCTCTCGATGGAGGAGCGGAACAGCTCCACCGCCATGAGCAGGATGAGCAGCCCGATGCCCATGGAGCCGATGTACTCCAGCCGCCCGTGACCGTAGGGATGCTCCCGGTCGGTGGGCTTTTGGGCCAGGCGCACCGAGATCAGCGCCATGACGCTGCCCGCCGCGTCCGAGAGGTTGTTCGCCGCGTCGGCGGTGATGGCCACCGAGCCCGTCAGCACGCCCGTCAGAAATTTCACCGCCGCCAGGAACACATTGGTGCCCATGCCCACGACGGTACCGGCGGTGGCGGCCCGGGTACGCTTTTCCGCGTCCAGACCCTCCTGCCCGCCGGGCACAATCCTGCGAATCAGCCAGTTCACCATATTGGATCAGCCTCCTGTCCTATCATGCTTATGCTGCTCCGCCCAGGCCCTTGCCCAGGCGAGCAGCGCGTTCTTCTCATTGGGGAGCGTGCCCGCCATCACCTGCTCCAGCAGCGCCTGCAGGCAGGCGCCCAGCGCCCGTCCCGGCGGGATGCCCGCTGCGGACAGGTCGCCGCCCCGCACCGCCATATCCCGCAGGGTGAAGCAGGGGTGGCTGTCCAGCAGCGCCTGCAGCGCGCTTCGGGTGCGCTGGTACCATCCCTCCACCTCCGCTGGCACGGCGGTGCCCTTTGCCAGATTGTCCGCCCGGTGTACCTCCAGCAGCTGCCGCAGGGTCTCCTCGCCCAGCTGATTCAGTCGGCGGGTCAGCAGGCGGGGGTCGTCGTCCAGCTTCCTGTCGTGCCAGGTGACCAGCGTCAGCACCCGGTCCCGGGTGGCGTTGTCGTACCGCAGCCGGGTCAGCACCTGCTCCGCCAGCTCCCGGGACACCACCGGGTGCCCATAGGCGTGGCCCACACCCTCCTCGTCCAGCGAAAAGCAGGCGGGCTTGCCGGCG
>JAEDKS010000214.1 GCA_016295665.1 Clostridia bacterium | reverse complement strand
GCGTGCTGGACAACGACAACGGCTTCTTCATGATGTGCGAGGGCGGCAAGATCGACTGGGCCGGCCACGCCAATGACGCCGCTACCTCCATCCAGGATACCCTCGCCCTGTCCGACGCGGTGCAGGTGGCTGTGGACTTCGCCGCCGAGCATCCCGACGAGACGCTGATCATCGTCACCGCTGACCACGAGACCGGCGGCATGACCATCGGCTTCGCCACCACCGCCTACGACACCCACTTCGCCTACCTCGCCAACCAGACCATCTCCTTCACCGGCTTTGACGAGGTGATCGCCACCCTGCGTGAAAATGGCGCCGCCTTCGAGGACGCGCTGGCGGAGGTCGAGAAGTACTACGGCCTGACCGAAAAGGAGGGCTCCGACCTGACCCTCACCGCCACCGAGCTGGAGACCCTGCGCACCGCCTACGCCATGTCCATGGGCACGGGCGAGATGAGCGACGAGGAGAAGGCGCTGCTCTACGGCGGCTACGAGCCCTTCTCCATGGCGGTCAGCCACATCATGAACAACAAGGCGGGCCTGAGCTACACCTCCTATGCCCACACCGGTCTGCAGATTCCCGTGTACGCCCTGGGCGTGGGGGCCGAGCGCTTCTCCGGCCTGTATGACAACACGGACATCTTCACCCGCACCATGGAGGTCATGGGCCTGACCGCTGACTGATGCCCCTTCCCCCAACCCCCGGAGCCGCCCCCCTTTCCCGGGCGGCTCCCTTTCCTTGTATTCACCCGTATACAGGAGGTGCCATCCCATGCACAGGAACCGCCGGCGGAGCCTCATCATGTGCGCCGTGATGCTCGTGGTGTGCGCGGCGCTCTGCCTGCTGCCCGACACCCAGAACGTCACCGGCTCCTTCCCCCGGGCCCAGGTGCGCATCGACAGCGTGGACAACACCCTGCTGGACGCCATCGGCATCGCGTACAACGGCGTGCAGACCTGCCGCGTCACCGTCCTCACCGGCGAATGGGCGGGGCAGGAGGTGCTGTCCTACAACTACATGAACTCCGCGCTGGACAAGGACAAGCTCTTTGCCCCCGGGGACGTGGCCTGGGCCATGCTGCAGGAGGGCGGCAGGGGGCTGACCGTCACCCTCATCGACCACTACCGCGCCCGGGATGAGGGGCTCATCCTGCTCGTGCTCGCCGGGGCGCTCATGCTGTTCGGCGGCGTCATCGGCTGCGGCGCGCTCGTGTCGCTCATCGCCAGCGCGGTCATCATCTGGAAGCTGCTCATTCCCCTGCTGCTTCAGGGGGTCAGCCCCATCGCCGCCGCCTTCGTCACGGTGGTGGTGCTGACGGTCATCATTGACCTGCTCGTCGCCGGGCCCACGCGGCGCTGCGCCGTGGCGGTCATCGGCTCGCTGGCGGGCACCGTGGTCACCTGCGCCGCCGCCTGGGGGCTGACGGTGCTGCTCAAGCTGGACGGCGGCGACCTGCCCTACGTGGTGCCGCTGCTGGCCCAGTCCTCCATGGCGCTGGACACCCGCGCCCTCTCCATCGGCATGATGTTCCTCGCCAACTCCGGCGCGCTGATGGACCTGTCCATGGACGTGAGCGTGTCGCTGGAGGAGATCCGCTTCCACCGCCCCGACATCCCCCGGGCCGCCCTGCTCCGCTCGGGTCTCACCGTGGGGCGCAGCGTGCTGGGCACCATGACCACCACCCTCATGCTGGCCTACTCCGGCAACTACCTGTCCATGCTCATGTACTTCGCCGGGCAGGGCACGCCGCTTCTGGACATCATCAACCTGAAGTACGTCGCCAGCCAGCTGCTCAACACCCTCGTGGGCAGCTTCGGCCTGGTCGCCGCCGCGCCCCTGACCGCGCTGGTCGCCTGCGGGCTGTACCTGCGGCCCCACCATCGGGACGCGTGACATCCCAAGCCTGAGCGCAAAGGGGAGCCGCCGCATTCACACGGCCGCTCCCCGGCTTTTTCTGTTTTGGCTCACCGCATCTCCCCCGCCCAGCGGGTGCAGTACTCCCGTTTGATGAGCAGGAACTCCTCCAGCTGGCGCAGTGCACTGTAGAGCACAGCTCTGCTCTCGAACTCCTGCCGGGTCACGGGCAGGGGCTGGTGGCGCATATCCCGCAGCACGGCGTTCAGGTCGCCCAGCAGCCCCGACACGTCGTTGTCCCGCCGGTAGTCTGCCGCCACGCGGCGCACCAGGTCACAGACCGCCCGGTGCTGGGGCAGCGCGGCGTCCGCGTCCCGCATCGCCTGTCGCATGAGCAGCAGCACCCGGTGCTGTTCCTTCCGCAGGAGCACGTAGGCCAGCTCCTCGCCGCTGTCCGGGCGGAGGCGGTTGGCCTGATTGCGCCGGGCCAGCGCCTCGGCCTCATGGAGGGCCGCGTCCAGCGCGTCAAAGGGCGCGTCGTCCCCGGGGGCGTCCGCCACGGCCCGCAGCGCCGCCACCATGTCCCCGTCCATCCGCTCCCGGAGCGCCCGCATCCGCTTCTCGTCCGGGCGGAGGTGCAGGTTCACCGCCATGCCGCAGCCCGCGCCCAGGATGAGCAGCAGGGCTTCATTGAGCAGCAGCGCCCACGTCATCTCCCCGGCGGCAACGAAGTGGGTCACCAGCACGGAGATCATCGCCAGGGCGTGGAGCCACCCCGTCAGCACGCACAGCGCCGCGAACAGCAGCAGGTACAGCGTGAACCCCGCCAGCGTGTACCCCATGAGCGCAAAGCACCCGAAGGACAGCGCCGCCGCGCACCCGAAGGCCGCCAGCCGCTCCCCCGCCAGTCGCCACGTCTCCTGCCGGGTGCCCTGAATGCTGAGCACCGCGATGATGCCCGCCGTCATGCCCGACTGAAGCCCCAGCGCCCGCGCCATGAGAATCGCGCAACCCGCCCCGAGGGCCACCTTCGCCGCCTGCAGGGCCGTCTGCCGCCACGGGATGTCCCGCCTTCCGGTCGCCATGGTCACTCAGTCCTCCATGTGCAGCTCGCTGAAGCCGCCCAGCTCCCCGGACTGCCAGTGCTTCCGGCACAGGGACACGTACTGGCTGGAGCCGCCCAGCAGAATCTGGTCGCCCTCGCGGATGACCCTGCCGTCCACCACCCGGGCGTTGCAGATGGCCTTCTTGCCGCACCAGCAGATGGTCTTGACCTCCTCGATGGTGTCCGCCCAGGCCATGAGCCACTGGCTGCCCTCGAAGAAGTTGCCCTGGAAATCCGTGCGCAGGCCGTAGGCGAT
>JAEDKS010000213.1 GCA_016295665.1 Clostridia bacterium | reverse complement strand
GCACCGCAGGACGTGGCGGTGCTCTATCAGGTCAAGAGCCCCATCACCGACAGGCCCACCGTCATCCTCTACGACAACGTGGCGGGCGGCATCGGGCTGGCCCAGAAGGCCTACGGCATGCAGGAGCTGCTGCTGGAGAAGGCGCTGGAGATCGTCACCTCCTGCCCCTGTGAGTACGGCTGCCCCAGCTGCGCCGGCCCCGTGGGCGAAATCGGCGGGGAGGGCAAGCGGGCGGCGGCCTTCATCCTGCGCCACCTGCTGGGCAGAGAGGACGGGCGCCCATGAACCTCCGGGACAAGCTCAACATGATGGGCAGCGCGAAGCCCCGCCCCAGGCCCCAGCCGCCCCCGGAGGCCGGGTGCCTCACGCTCTGCCACACCCATGGGCTGCGGGAGTTCCCCGGGGGCTTTGACATCGACCGGGAGAGCGTCATGCTCATGCAGGGCGAGGAGATGCCCGCCGTCCTTGACCCCTGCCGCATCCTGTACCTGGACACGGAGACCACCGGCTTTCAGGGGGCGGGCACCGTGGCCTTCATCATCGGCGCGGGGTACCTGAGGCCCGACGGCTTCCGGGTGCGGCAGTTCGTGCTGCGGGACTACCCCGAGGAGCCCGCGCAGCTGCGGGCGCTGGAGAAGCTGCTGGCGGACTTCGACGTGCTCTGCACCTTCAACGGGCGCTCCTTCGACGTGCCCCTGCTCCGCACCCGGTTCCTCATGAACCGGATGCGCCCGGGCGCGCTGGAAAAGCCCCACATCGACCTGCTGCACATCGCCCGGCGGGTGTTCCGGCTGCGGCTGCGGCAGTGCAGCCTGGGCCATCTGGAGGAGGCGCTGCTGCAGCGCCCCCGCGACCATGACCTGCCCGGCAGCGAGGCCCCGGGGCGGTTCTTCGCCTATCTCAAAACCGGCGACTTCCACCTGCTGGACGAGGTGCTGGAGCACAACGAGCAGGACATCGCCAGCCTGTGCACGCTGCTCGGGTACATGTGCACCGTGTACCGGCAGCCGGAGCAGCTGGCCTTCCCGGAGGACGTGCTGTCCATGGGCACGGCGCTGGAGCGCATGCGCCACCCGGAGGAGGCGCGGCGGTGCTATCACCTCTGCTCCGGGCGGTGCCGGGTGCAGGGTCAGCTGCGCCTGGCGCAGAGCTACCGCCGCAGCGGCGAGCGGGAGGAGGCCGTGTCCGTCTGGCAGCGGATGATCGCCCGCCGGGAGGGCGGCATCCAGCCCTATGTGGAGCTGGCGAAGCACTACGAGCACCGGGCGCGGGACGTGGACGCCGCGCTGGACATGACCCGCCGGGCCATGCTGCTGCTGGCGGAGCCGTCCCTGCTGGACGATGAGGTAACCGTGCAGGCCCGCGCCGACCTGCAGAAGCGCTATGACCGCCTGCGGGCGAAACAGAAAGGAACGTGATTCTCATGGGCTTTATGACGAACATGAAGGGCAACCGGGCCTATATGCTCCAGAGCAAGGGCAAGCTGGACGAGGCGCGGAAGCTGTACGAGGAGGCCTACGCCGGCGGGCTGAACGACCCCCGGTGCCTGCTGGCCTACGCCGTGCTGCTGCTGCGCTCCGGCGAGTTCGCGAAGGCGAAGGACGTGCTGGTCAAGACCCAGAAGGCCCCCGGCATCACCGCCGAGCAGAAGACCCAGCTGTTCATGAACTACGCCGCCTGCGTCTACCGGCTGGGCGACATCGACAAAGGCATCCACCTGCTGGAGCGGCAGCACCTGCATCAGCCCGCCGGACTGATCTACCAGACCCTGGGCTACCTGTACGTGGAGAAGTACGACATGAAGAACAGGCCCGCCGCCGACGCAGTGGCAGTGGAAGCCCCTGCGGACACCACCCCGTCCGGGGCCACTCCGGGCGCGGAGGAGACGGATTCCGCCGAAGCGTCGCCCGCCGTGCCCGCCGAGCCGGAAAAGACTCCCTTGGAGGCGTATGAGGAGGGCGTGCAGAAGGCGCTGGCGTTCTGTCAGGAGGCCATCGCCTACGACGACGAGGACGCCATCTGCATGGACAACATCGCGCAGCTGTACTACCGCGTGCTGGGCGACCGGGACACCGCGAAGCAGTGGTTCGACAAGGCCATCGCCATCAAGCCCGGGCAGATCGACACGCTGTGGTTCCTGAGCCGCTACGACCTGGAAGCCGGCGACCGGGACAAGGCCATCGAGCGGCTGGAAAAGTGCCTGAACGGGCGCTTCTCCCCCCTGAACTACGCCACGAAGGACGGCATTCAGGCGGAGCTGGAGCGGCTGAAAAAATAATGGCCCGTGGGGTGCAACCTTTGGGCCGCCCGTGCGTGTATAGAGGTGAAGACCCGGCGGCGATGCGTGAAGGAGGACGCCCATGGACGACAACGAGCTGATGGCGCGTCTGGCCCTGGGCGACACGGACGCGCTGGAGAAGCTGATCGCCCGGCACCGCGCCTGGGCGGAGGCCATGGCGTGCCGGCTGCTCCACGACCCCGTGGAGGCGCAGGACGTGGCGCAGGAGGCCTTCGCCCGGGTGTACCTGCTCCGGCAGCGCTACCGGCCCGACTTCACCTTCCGCACCTACCTGGGCGTCCTCGTCCGCTCCCTGTGCCTGGATCGGCTGCGGCGCGCCCGTCGCACGCCCGTTCCTTCGGACGTGCTACCCGAGGCGCCGGTGCCCTCCGCCGAGGGCGAGGCCCTGCGCCGGGAGGAGCGGATGCGGCTGTGGGACGCCATCGCCGCCCTGGACGAGCGCGACCGGGCGCTGCTGGAGGGGTTCGCCCTCGCCGGCATGAGCTACCGGGAGCTGGCCCAGCGCCGGGGCATGACCACCGCGCAGGTGAAGCTGCGGCTCCACCGCATCCGCCGAAGGCTTCGGGCCATGAAGGAGGAGGACGAGCCATGATGGATCCCTACACCCACGAAGTGCTGGCCCGGGCCGAGCGCCTGCGCGTTTGCGCCTGTGCCTGCGACGCGCTCCCGTCCGAGCGCTCCCGCATGTGGCGCGCCTGGCTCACCGCCGCGCTGGCGGCCCTGATGAGCCTGATTCCCGGCGTCAGCGCCGCCGCCTCCCTGCTCTGACGGGCAGGGCTCAACCCATGACAAAATCCGAGAGGAGACAGCAGCCATGACCGAAACCGCACCGCAGACCGCCGCCGGACAGGAAGCTCCGGAGGAAGAAAAGAAGAAGCTCCGCTTCGGCGGCAAAAAGAAAAAAGAGGAAAAGAAAAAG
>JAEDKS010000039.1 GCA_016295665.1 Clostridia bacterium | reverse complement strand
AAAGCACTGGATGCGCAGACAGCACTGCACGCCGCCGCCCAGCACGAAGCTGCCGCGCCTGAGGCTCATGTTCACATCCGCCAGAATGCGGCCCACGTTCCGGTGCAGGCTGCGCCGGAAGCCCTGCACCAGCGTCAGCGCCAGCCCCGCGCCGCCCACGACGCCCAGCACGGTCACGCTCATCCGGTAGCGCACACAGACCCACAGCAGCGCCCCGGTCACCCCCAGGCACAGCAGCAGCCCCACCATCGCCACCCAGCCCCGGAACCGCTCCAGGCGGTAGAGCAGCCGTCCGCCGCCCCGCCCGGTCAGCATCGCCGCGGCGCCCAGCGCGGTCAGCATCGTCAGGGTGCCCTCCAGCGCCAGACCGCCCTCCTGAAGCATCAGAAAGACCGCCTCCTGCCAGAGCCCCAGGGGCTGAAAGTCCGTCAGCAGCCATAGCAGCCGCTGTCCGAGCCGCAGGGCGGACAGCCCGCCGGACAGGATGAGCAGCACCATCAGCAGCCGGAACAGCGCGCTGCGGGTCACCCGCTGCACGCTGCACGGCATCCGGTCAATCTCTCGGGGCATCGCCGGCGGCACCTCCTGTGCTCAAGTGGATTCCTCGGAACGAAAAGCGGGCGCCCATGGCAGCGGGCGTCCGCGTCGGCGGCGGAATCAATCCACCGCCATGCTCTTGTCGGCAACGCGCAGAATCAGCGTGGATTCGTCCGCGTCCCAGGTCACGGAGGCGCCCAGCATCTGCTGCAGGAAGGAGCCGGTGACGTACCAGACGCCCTCCCGGGTCATCACGCTGCCCGCAGGCACCTGCGTCACCGTGCCGTCCAGGGTCAGCCCGTAGCTGTCGCGGTAGTCCTCCCACACGGGATCGGCGGTGACGAACAGATCCAGCTCGTACCCGGCAGCCACCAGCGTGGCAGCCTCCACGCCCACGGTCACCAGCGACCAGCCCTCCACGGCACCCGCCAGCTCATCCAGGCGCAGCATGGGCTCTCCCCGGCGCAGCCAGAAGTGCAGGCGGCGCTGGGTGGTCACGCCGTTCTCCTCCGTCCGGAGGGCCAGCGTCTGCCCGTTCATCAGCACGGTCACGCCCTCCACCGGCAGCCAGCCCTCGGTGGGGTCGGTGGGCTCGGCGTTGGGGTCGGGGGTCGCGGCGGGGTCAGGGGTGGGGGTCGGCGCGTCGGGATTGCGCACCGCGTCGGGGTTCTCGTACAGCTGGGTCAGGGTCGCGGGGCCCGCGTCGCCGTCGGCGCTCAGGCCGTTGGCGGTCTGGAAGGCGCGCACCGCCCGCAGCGTCTGGTAGCCGAAGGCGCTGTCGTCGTCGCCGGGGTTCAGATAGCCAAGCTCGATGAGCCGCTGCTGCAGCTTCTTCACGCTGCTGCCGTGGTCACCGTAGCGGATTACCTTGTATTTGGGATTCGGTGTCAGCGTGGGCACCGGCGTGGGCATCGGGGTGGCGTTGGGGTCGGGCGTGATGACCACGCTGCCCACCACCAGGCTGCCGTCACCCGCAGGGGTGGCGGTGGCCACGGCGAGCACCTGCTGCGGCACGGCGGTCTCCTCCGGCGGCTCACCGGGGATGGGTGCGGACTGCACCGACGAGGCGAAGGTCAGCGCCATATAGAGCATCAGAGCCTTTACAAAATCCATGGTAGCGCTCCTTTCACGGGGTTCTCCGGCTTCTATTGTAGCACAGTTTTTTGTCGAATACAATCGGCAGAATGGGGTTGTTACGATTCCGCCCCGGGAAAAAAGTCCCCCCTGCCTGACGGAACGCCAAAAATCTCATGCAATCAGAACGGATTTTCGCTTGACGCCGTCGGCAATTTGCCCCATAATAGAGGCATGGAAACCGTTTTCTATGGCATGGAGGAGGCTTGGGGCCATGAGATGTCTGTACTGCAGCTGCATGGAGAGCAAGGTCATTGATTCCCGTCCCTCGGAGGAGGGCAACAGCATCCGCCGCCGTCGGGAGTGCGTGAACTGCGGGCGGCGCTTTACCACCTACGAGAAGATTGAGCTGATTCCGCTGATGGTCGTCAAGCGCGACGGGCGCCGGGAGGTCTTTGACCTGGAGAAAATCCGCGCCGGGATTGTCATCGCCTGCGAGAAGCTGCCGGTGACCCTGCCCCAGATCGAGGAGACGGTTCAGCGCATCGAGAAGCGCGCCTACAGCATGGGCGACGGCGAAATCACCTCCCAGGCCATCGGCGACATGGTCATGGACGAGCTGCACGGCATCAACGAGGTGGCCTATGTGCGCTTTGCCGCCGTCTACCGCAAGTTCACCGATCTGGATTCCTTCATGTCCGAGGTGCAGCGGCTGGTCAAGGAGAAGGCCGAGGCTGCCAAATAAACCTGTTTCCCGGGCCGGAGCGCTGGCTCCGGCTTTTTTGCTGCCGCTTTGTCAGGCGTCTTTTCACAGCTTTTCCCAGCATGACCGCCACCGCCGCGCCGCACACTATCCCCAAAGGAGGCATCAGGGATGGCGACGTATCGGATCAGGCATTGTGAGCGTCTGGGCGGAGAGGTGAACCTGCACACGGCAAAGAACGCCGTGCTGCCCATCCTGTGCGCCGGGCTGCTGACCCGGGAGCCGCTGACCGTGGAGCGGGTGCCCATGCTGACGGACGTGGACACGCTGACGGAGATTCTGACGGACTGCGGCGTGGAGATCAGCCGGAACCGGGACGAGGTGACGCTCTGGTCGGACGATCCGCGCTCGCCGTCCTCGGAGAACCTGCTCAGCCGAATGCGCGCCTCGGTGCTGGTGATGGGGCCGCTGCTGGCGCGGACGGGCTATGCGCGGGTGGGGCTGCCGGGCGGCTGCGCCATCGGCCAGCGGCCCATCGACCTGCACATCAAGGGCATGCAGGCCCTGGGCGCCGAGGCCCAGTACACCCCCGGCTCCGTGACGCTGCAGGGTGAGCTGCACGGCGGCAGCATCTACCTGGACTTCCCGAGCGTGGGCGCCACGGAGAACATCATTCTGGCGGCGGTGCTGGCGAAGGGCTCCACCCGCATCGAGAACGCCGCCAAGGAGCCGGAGATCGTCGATCTGTGCGCCTGCCTGAGCGACATGGGGGCGCGCATCTCCGGCAGCGGCACCGGCACCATCTTCATCGAGGGGCAGCCCGCCCTGCACGGCTGCACCTACCGGCCCATCCCCGACCGCATCGAGGCGGGCACCATCCTGTGCGCCGCCGCCATGACCGAGGGCAGCGTGCTGCTGCGGGGCATCCGCCCGGAGCACATGCGGGCGGTGCTGTACAAGCTGTCGGAAACGGGCGTGACGCTGCGGGAGAGCGGCGCGGGGCTGCGGCTGTCGGGCCGGGCAAGCCAGCCGGTGCAGGTGCGCACCCTGGCCTATCCCGGGTTCCCCACGGATATGCAGGCGCCCATGATGGCGCTGGCGCTGCGCCTGCGGGGCACGTCGGTGTTCCTGGAGACGATCTTCGAGAACCGCTTCATGCACGCCCGGGAGATGACGCGGATGGGCGCGCTGATCCGCATCGAGGATCGCATCGCGCTCATCACCGGCGGGCACGCGCTGGCGGGCACCACGGTGACGAGCCCCGACCTGCGGGGCGGCGCGGCGCTGATGCTGGCGGGGCTGGCGGCGGAGGGCGAGACCACGCTGCTGGATCCCGCCGGGCACATCAGCCGGGGCTACGAGAACCTGCCCGCCATGCTCCGGGAACTGGGCGCGGAGGTCTGGGAGGAGGAGCAGCCGGAAAACGTGCGGGGATGACGCGGGGGAAAGCGCAGAGGGAGCCCGCGCCGCTTGCCGGCACAGGCTCCCTCTGGCAGGGCCATGCTCAGGCCCTTTTCTTTTTGGTGTAGAGGCAGGGCTTGTCCTTGTACTCCTCGTAGAACGCGCACTGGGTGGTGTAGATGTACAGGTTCAGCACCAGGGACGCCGCCAGGCTGACGGTGGTGCCCAGAACGGGGGTGATCGCGGAGCACAGCGACGTGACCAGCGAGATGAGCAGCTCCCAGCCGATGAAGGAGAGCATCAGCAGGAAGAACTGCATCTTGCGCAGCCGCAGGATGCTGATGCTGCCCCGGATGCAGTCCATGATCCGGGTCTCGGGGCGATCCGCCAGCACCAGATCGGACAGGCTGTAGTGCAGCGCCGCCCGGATGCCCAGCACCGCCGCCGCCACAACGCCCATGGTGGACAGGTACAGCAGCAGGCCGGACTCCAGCTGGAACGCCAGAATCGCCAGCACGCCGTAAACCGCGTAGCCGGGCAGCATCCACACGATGATCTTCAGCACCACCATGATCTGCACGCCGATGGCCCGAAGGAAGCAGCCCCGGCGGCACAGCACGTCCTGCCAGGTGCACTCCCCGCCCCGCAGGAAGCGCAGCAGGCAGGCCAGCAGACCCAGCGTCAGGAAGGGCGTGACCAGCCACGCCAGCACGCTCATGCCCCAGGCCAGCATCAGCGTGGTGGACACGCTGTCCAGCACCCGGCCCATGATGGCCTCCACGTCGGGGATCGTGCCCGTGTTCAGGATGGTGGCGTAGATGCGGTAGAGCTGCTCCTGCAGGGGCTGCTCCGCGATGGTCACCAGCACCTGTGTCAGCAGCCCGGGCAGGCTCGCCAGGAACACCAGCATCACCGCCACGGGCATCCGGCCCGTCAGCGCGACACGGGCCCGGCGGCGGAACTCAGCAGAGGGGAAATAGTCCATAATTCAATCATCCTTTCCTTGATCTTCTTTTTCGCCCGGTGCGGTCACAGCGCCTTTTGCGCTGACCGGGCACGCCGGAGACCGGCGCCCGGAGCGGCCATCGCCCGTCGGACGCCGCCGCCATACCCAGCACCACCCAGAACATGGGGGTCACAATGATGTTGGAGAACACGAAGAACCCCTGCACCAGATAGCCCGCGGCAGCAGCCCCGAACATGAAGCCGCTGCGCTGTCCCAGGCTCCGCAGCACGATCCAGACCATGCCCGCCAGCATCAGCACCAGCGCGGGCAGGCCGTTTTGCATCAGCACCGACAGAAACAGGTTGTGAGGGTTGTCGAAGTTCTGCACGATGGCGACGCCATTGTCCGCGATGTACTGCTTCATCACCGCATAGAAGGTGTCCGGCCCGGTGCCAAAGAGCAGGTTCTCCCGGGCCACGAGCAGCGTGTGGTGCCAGATGCCCCAGCGCTCGCTGCCGAAGGAGTCCTGCATGCGCCCGTTCAGCACCTCATGCAGCTCCCAGAGCGTGCCCATGGATTCGGGAATGGGCGCCAGCGCCACCCCCAGCACACAGGCCACGCCCAGCACCGCGCAGACCAGCACCACCCACCGCAGGCGGATGGCCCGTCCCGGATGCCGGCCCACCAGCGGCGACACCGCCATGAGCGCCAGTCCCAGCGCGGCGGGCAGCAGCTTTTTGAGCGACACGTTCCAGGGGAAGATGACCGCCTCGTCCCCGCCGCACAGGGGCAGGGAGGGCGCGTCGGTCCGGGGCGGCAGGCACCAGGGCTCCGCCAGGCCGTCCAGCCAGGGCAGGCCGGTCAGCTTGCGAACCGTGAAGCAGCACAGCACCAGCCCCAGCACCACCAGCCCCCGCCGCCGGTACTCCGGTCTGCAGAGCATGAGGCAGACCAGCAGCCCCATGCAGGCCAGAAGCGCCAGCAGCCCGCTCGTCACGTCAATGAACAGCGACAGCAGCACGGACATGGCCCCCGCCGGCAGGGCGTACCAGCCGTCGCGCCCGCCCTGCGCGACCCACCAGCCCAGCAGCAGCGGCGACATGATGCACAGGTAGCCGCTGACCATGTCAATCTGTCCCATGGTGCCCTGAAACTCGTAGGTGATGCGCGTGTTGGCATACCAGGGGAAGCCGGGATAGAACCCCAGCACATTGTACCCCGCGTACTGCCCCATGATGACCCCGAAGAACACCGCCATCCCTGCGGAGGCGATGATGAGCATGGGCCGCAGCTTCGGGCGGAGCAGGCTGAAGCACAGAAACAGCGTCAGGTAGCACAGCTGCGTGGACATGCCCTCGTTGCGCTTGCCGTTGCCCATCCAGACCGCCAGGCTGCCCTGCTCGTTGACCGTGTCCGCCGCCGAGCCCAGCACCATGGTCAGCGCCATCCAGGCGAACATGCCCACGATGAGCCACCGGGCGGGATCCCGCCAGCGGACGGAGCGCCACAGCCCCAGCGCCAGCAGGATGAGCACCGCCAGCAGCGTCACCCCGCCCAGCACCATGGCAATCTCCCACTTGGTCTGGGTGATGCGCACATAGGAGAAGCGGCTGATGAGCGGGAACAGCCCCAGCCACAGTCCCCCCAGGATGCCCAGCACCCACCGGAGCGCCTCCTCCCGCCGGCCCCGCCGTCGGCCCATCCGCGACCGCTGCCGCGCCGCGGTTTCACTCATGCGCCATCACCTCATCCGTGATGACCGCGTCCAGCGCCGCGCCGCTCAGCGTCCAGCCCCGCGCCGCGTCGATGGGGTCATCGCCGCAGACGATGCGCACGGTGCCCCCCAGGAGCAGCACCACGCCGCAGTCCGCGTCCTTCTCGTTGGTGGAGCGCAGGCCGTCCTTGCCGCAGGTGACGGTCAGGTCGCCGCCGGACACGGTCAGGCTGTCCTTGCCCCGGAGCCCGTTCCGCGCCGCCGTCACCGTCAGGGTGCCGCCGGCGATGCTCAGGCTGTCCTTGCTGACGATGCCGTCATAGCAGGCGGCGTTCACCTGAAGGCTGCCGGTGCCGTCCAGCAGCAGGTCGCTGCGGCTGAAGATGACGCCGTTGGGCTCCCCGTCCTCATCCACGTCAAAGGCGGCGCCGCCGGACAGGCGGTTCTCCGTGCCCTCCGCCAGGGTCAGGCGCAGCCGGGGCTTCACCTGGTCAATCAGGATCGCCGGGCCCCGCTCCCCGTGGATGTCCACGCCGCAGAGCACCAGCACGACCTCGCCCTTGCCGGCGCAGTCCACCCGCACCTGCCCGTCCGTCAGCGTGCCGGACAGCCGGTAGGTGCCGGGCTGCGTGATGGTCACGATGCCACCATCCGCCACGGCACCCACGCCCTCGCAGCGGATGCCGTCCCCGGACAGCGTAATCACCGTGTCCTCCGCCATCGCGGTGCCGCACAGGGCCAGCAGCACCACCGCCAGCAGCAGCGCCATGCCTCTTTTCATCGGTATCCCTCCTTGCATCCCGGCCCCGCCGGGTGTACAATCTATGCAAACCATCGTGTCCCACGGGACAGAAAGGCAAAAGCCATGGAAAAGACCGTTGCTTCTCCCCGTTCCCCGCATCCTGCCCGGCGCACCCCCCGGAGCGATGCGTCCGACCGCGCCCGCCGGGAGCGGGACTGGGCCGACCGCAGCCCGGAGGACGGCCCCGCAGAGGGCTATGAGCCCACCTATCGGGACGGCAGCGTCAAGCACGAGTGCTGGCGCGATCAGCAGCCCTGATAGCGGAAGCGAGTGAACCGGGCCTCCGCCGGGCTGTCGGTGCCGTTGCCGCTGGCGAACATGCCGACATACGCCCCCACGAAGCCCCCGGCGCTCTCGCTGCCCAGGAAGCCGCCATCCGCGGAGCCCAGCGGCCTGTCATCCGCCAGCAGGGTGTAGCACTGCCCCTCCGCCCGGATCTCCAGGCGCACGGTCTCCCCGACCGCCGCCTCGCCCAGCAGCGCCTCGCAGCGGGTGCCGCCCGGCGCCTGCCAGCTCTTGAGCGCCCGGGCCGTGACGCCCGACTGATCCCGCGTCAGCTCCACCCGCAGGGCCGCGTAGCCGTTCTGCACCACCGCCATCCCGCAGCTCACGCCCTCCGCCTCCGGCAGGGTCGCCCAGGCGGAGGCGGCGAAGCACATGTGCTGCTGTCGCCGGCCGTAGAAGCCGATGGCCTGACGCTTCCAGTCCTCCGGCTCCCCGGGCTGCGGAATGAAGGTCGGCGCCACGCACCGCAGGTACAGCTCGTTCCCCTCGATGCGCACGGGGCGGTTCGTGGGCGTGCCCAGCGTGTTCCAGACGGGGCTGCGCAGGTCGTTGTCGTCCCGCGCTTCAAAGGGGTGCAGCGGCAGCGCCGGGGCCGGGCAGGTGAACTCTACGCAGCCCTTCCCCGGGTTCACCACGGGCCATTCCCCGCGCCAGTCCACCGGCACCAGGAAGGTCTCCCGCCCCAGGTTCTTGTGATAGCCGCCGTAGATGCGGCTCGCCAGCAGCACCATGTACCAGCTGCCGTCCTGTAGCTGCGCCAGGTCGGCGTGGCCCGTGTTGCAGATGGGATAGTCCCACCCCAGGTGCCGGTGGGTCAGGATGGGATTGCCCTCGTAGCCCCGGTATTTCCCCAGCGGGCTGTCGCTCCGGGCGATGGTCACGGCGTGGTAGTGCTCCGTGCCGCCCTCGGCGATGAGCAGGTAGTAGCGCCCGTCCTTCCTGTAGATGTGGGGTGCCTCGGGCGCCCAGCAGTCGTGGAGCGCACCGCGCCACAGCTCGCGCTTTTCCCCCAGCGTCCAGGTGTCCGTGTCCAGCACCGCGCCCCAGATGTGGGGATAGCCGTCCTTCCAGTCGCCGGTGCCGCACATGTAGCAGGTGCCGTCCTCGTCCCAGAACAGGCTGGGGTCGATGCCCGGCGCGCCGTGAATCACGTGAATGTCCGACCAGGGCCCCTCGGGCCGCTCGGCGGTGCAGACGAAGTCCCCCACCCCGGACACGTTGGTGGTAATCATGTAGAACAGCCCGTCATGATAGCGGATGGTGGGCGCGTAGATGCCCCCGGAGATGTACCGGCTGTCCAGCGGCGCCTGCTCCGGGCGCTCCAGCACATGGCCCAGCTGCTCCCAGTTTTGCAGGTCGCGGCTGTGGAACACGGGCACGCCGGGGAAATAGGAGAAGCTGGAGGTCACCATGTAGAAGTCGTCCCCCACCCGGCAGATGCTGGGGTCGGGATAGAAGCCGGGCAGAATGGGATTGCGGATTTCACCGGGCATGCGCGATGCCTCCTTCGCGTGTTTCATCATGGTACCAGTATAGCATAACCAGGCCGGATTGTCATGGACTTTCGGCCCCGGAAGCCGGGGAAATTTCATCCGGCGCCCCCGACGAAAAAGCGGTGCGATTTTTCGTTCCCGGATTTCCGAAATCGTTGTAGCATTTTTCCCCGACCCATGCTATAATGACGAAGGCAGCCTGTGTCCCCCAACACCCCCTACCACGCAGAGATAAAGGAGCGTCCGTCCATGAAGTTTACCAACGGCTACTGGATGATCAAGCCCAATATCAATATGCTCTACGCCACGCAGTGCGTCCGCGTGGAGCAGCTTCCCGGTGCGCTGCATGTGCTTTCCGCCTGCCGTCCCGTGCGCGGACGCGGCGATTATCTCGACGGCGGCAACCTGGATGTGACCTTCACCGCGCCCATGGAGAACGTCATCCGCGTGAAGGTGACGCACTTCGCCGGCACCGCCCTGAAGGCGCCGCACTTCGCCATCAGCGAGCAGCCCGTGACCCCCGTCCTGTCCGACGGTGAGCAGGAGGCCACCTTCACCTCCGGCAAGCTGACCGCCCGGGTGAAGAAGGAGGTGGGCGCCTGGCAGGTGGACTTCGTGAACGACGAGGGCCGCGTGATCACCACCAGCGGCTGGCGCGGCATGGGCCGGGCCCTGGACAGGAACACCGGCAAGAGCTACATGTCCGACAGCCTGCAGCTGGACGTGGGCGAGTGCGTCTACGGCCTGGGCGAGCGGTTCGGCGCCTATGTGAAGAACGGTCAGAGCGTGGACATGTGGAACGCTGAGGCGGCACCGCCTCCGACCTGGCCTACAAGAACATCCCCTTCTACATGACCAACCGGGGCTACGGCGTGCTGGTGGAGGACTCCTCCGACGTGTCCTTCGAGGTCGCCAGCGAGAAGGTGGAGCGGGTGCAGTTCTCCTGCGAGGGCGAGACGCTGGTCTATGACGTGATCTACGGCGGCTCCCCCAAGGGCACCCTTGACCTGTACACCGCCATGACGGGCCGTCCGCCCATGCTGCCCGCGTGGAGCTTCGGCCTGTGGCTGTCCACCTCCTTCACCACCAACTACGACGAGGCCACCACCTCCTCCTTCATCGACGGCATGGCCCAGCGGGACATCCCCCTGTCCGTGTTCCACTTCGACTGCTACTGGATGCGCGGCATGAACTGGTGCGACTTCGAGTGGGACAAGGACGTGTTCCCGGATCCGGTGGGCATGCTCCGGCGCTACCACGAGAAGGGCCTGCACATCTGCTGCTGGATCAACCCCTACATCGGTCAGGCCAGCCCCCTGTTCCGCGAGGGCTGTGAGCACGGCTACCTGCTGAAAAAGACCAACGGCGACGTGTGGCAGACCGACCTGTGGCAGGCCGGCATGGCCATCGTGGACGTGACCAACCCGGCGGCGGTGAAGTGGTACTCCGATTACCTGCGCCACCTGCTGGACATGGGCGTGGACTGCTTCAAGACCGACTTCGGCGAGCGCATCCCGGTGAAGGACATCGCCTACTACGACGGCTCCTCCCCCCTGCACATGCACAACTACTACACCTTCCTGTACAATCAGATGGTGTTCAACGTGCTCAAGGAGGCCCGGGGTGAGGGCGAGGCCATCCTGTTCGCCCGCTCCGCCACCTGCGGCGGTCAGCAGTTCCCCGTGCACTGGGGCGGCGACAACAGCGCCACCTACCTGTCCATGGCGGAGACCCTGCGCGCCGGCCTGTCCATGAGCCACTCCGGCTTCGGCTACTGGAGCCACGACATCTCCGGCTTCGAGCAGACCGCCCCCGCCGATGTGTACAAGCGCTGGGCTGCCTTCGGCCTGCTGTCCTCCCACAGCCGCCTGCACGGCTCCACCAGCTATCGTGTGCCGTGGCTGTTCGACGAGGAGAGCAACGACGTGGTGCGGATGTTCACCAAGCTGAAGTGCCGCCTGATGCCCTACCTGTACCAGGCCTCCGTGGAGGCGCACACCCATGGCACCCCCATGATGCGCCCCATGATGCTGGAATTCACCGAGGATCCGGCCTGCGACACCCTCGACCGGCAGTACATGCTGGGTGAGCGCCTGCTGGTGGCGCCGGTGTTCCGCAAGGACTGCCAGGTGGAGTACTACCTGCCCGACGGCGTGTGGACGAGCCTGCTGGACGACCACAGGACCGTGGGCGGTCACTGGCAGAAGGAGACGCATGACTTCCTGTCCCTGCCGCTGATGGTGCGGCCCGGCACCGTGCTGCCCCTGGGCAAGTGCGACAGCCGCCCGGACTACGACTATGCCGACGGCGTGGAGCTGCACGTCTATCAGGTGGCGGACGGCGAGACCGTGAAGGTCATCATTCCCGACCTGAATGGCAACGTGGCCTGCACCTTCGAGGTGACCATGGAGGGCGGCGAGGCGAAGGTGACCACCGACTCCACCAAGCCCTACAGCGTGGTCATTCACAAGTAAAGAAAACGCATGACGGCCCCGGCGGAGCGCATTCCACCGGGGCCGCTTCCGCAAAGGAGGCCCCATGAAGTACCGTTACCTGCTGGTGGACAACGACAACACCCTGATGGATTTCGACGCGGCGGAGCGTCAGGCGCTGCGGGAGGCGCTGGAGCGCTTCGGCCTGCCCCGGGATGAGGCGACCTGCGCGCTGTACCACCGCATCAACCGGGCGCTGTGGGAGGCGCTGGAGCGCGGCGAGACCACCCAGGCGGCGCTGAAGGTCGAGCGCTTCGCCCAGCTGCTGGCAGCGCTGGGCCGGACGGAGCCGGATGCCGCCGTGCTGGGGAATGCCTTCAGCGAGGCGCTTGCCAGCCACGCCGACCTGATGCCGGATGCCATGGCCTTTCTGGAGGCGGTGCACGGGCGCATGAAGCTGGCGCTGGTCAGCAACGGCATCGCCCGCATCCAGCGCGGACGGCTGGCCCGGTGTCCCTTCGCGCCCCTGCTGGACGCCGTGATCATCTCCGAGGAGGTGGGCGTGCGCAAGCCCGACCCCCGGATGGTGACCCTGGCGCTGGAGGCGCTGGGCTGCGACGATCCCCGGGAGGCGGTGCTGCTGGGCGACAGCGCCTCCGCCGACATCGCCGCCGCCGCTGCCGCCGGCATCGACAGCATTCACCTGACCGAGGGCCCCGTCAGCCCGCAGGCCACCTGGCACGCCCGGAGCCTGATGGAGGCGCTGGCGATTCTGGAGGGCTGAGAAGGACGGAAACGCTCCCCCGCATGGCGGTCATGCGGAGGAGCGTTTTATGTGGGAAAGCCCGGCCTGGTCAGCTTGACGAGGATGCTCTCCCCGCCGTCCGCCAGCTCGCAGGCAGCGCCTGCGGGCATCAGCGGCATCAGCTCCCGGTGGCTGTACGGGTGAAAGACCATGCCTTCCCACCTGCCGGAGGTAAATTCGTAGTCACCGTCATCATTCACGCGATGGGGCTCAGCTTCGTATTCCCCGTCCGTATGATCCAGGGTCACCAGAACCATGCCGCCCGGTCGGGTGATGCGGTACAGCTCCCGGAACGCCTCGGCGGCCTCGGTCCGGGGCATGTGGTCAATGACATCGCGGCAAACCACGGCATCGAAGCACGCATCCGGATAGCCCGTGGAAAGAACGCTGGCGGTTTACAGCGCCGCCCCGGACGCGACCCCGGCAAGCAGCTTCTCAGCGGTCTGCACCGCCTGCGCGGAAATATCAAAGCCACGAACCGCAAAGCCCTGTTCCATCAGCCGAAGCATCCAGACCCCGCATCCGCATCCCGCATCGCAGACGGTATGGGCCCCGTTCGCACGCAGGGCGCACAGGATGGGATCCTTCTCCACCAGCTCCCGGGCCGTCCCCCGGAGATAATGCGTCAGACGCGCAGGGTCAACCTGTGCCCAGGAGCGCTCCCAGAAGGATGTCATGTTCTTCCCTCCCATCCCCTTTGATAACAGTCTCTTTCCGGCGTCACTTCCGCTGGCACAGATAGTAGGCGTAGGACACGATGAACGCGCCGCCCACCATGTTGCCCACGGTGACGAAGAACAGGTTGCAGACGTACTGCCCCAGCGTGACGGCGCCCTGCGTCAGCGCCAGACCGACGATGCTCATGTTCGCCACGGAGTGCTCGAAGCCGCAGACCATGAAGATCATGATGCACCAGACGCTCATGATGAGCTTGCCCGTCTCCGCCTTCATCCGGGCGGCGCACCACACCGCCAGACACACGCACACGTTGCACAGCACGCCCCGGATGATGAGCTCCCCCACCGGCAGGGAGACCTTCGCCATCGCCAGCGCGTCGAAGTAGGCAGCGGTCGCCGGGGTGCAGGCGCCGGACAGGGCGTACAGCCCCAGCGTCACCCAGCTGCCCGCGAAGTTGCCCACCCAGCAGAACGCCCACAGCTGCAGCGTTTCGCTCCAGCGGATCTTGCCGCACATGGCGGCGGCGCTGAGGGTCAGGTTGTTGCCGGTGAACAGCTCGCCGCCCGCCATGAACACCAGACTCAGCGCCGCGGAGAACAGCAGCGCCACGATGAGCTTCGCGCCCAGCACGTCACCCAGCAGCCCGCCCGCCGTCATGGACAGAAAGCCGCCCAGCGACACGAACATGCCCGCCATCATGCTGGACACAAAATAGCCCAGCGGATTCCGCTTCCAGAACTCGACCTTGGAGACGCCGGAGGTCTCCACCGTTTCATACTCTCGACGATACATCGTTTCCGTTCCTTCCCGACTGGTTGGTTTGGGCATATTTTCCATCCAATCTAGTCAGACTTTCCGCCCAATTTATCCTGATTCGCGCTCCCGATGTCCACTTCCTGCCCGCCTCGCGCATTTTTTTCACGCGCCCGGGCATACTATGGAAAAAGCCGGGAGGTGCCCATGCAATACTGTCTGCCCGCCGTCGGGCTTGCGCTGCTGTCCGTCTGGGCCCGGCGAATCCGTCTGCTGTACCGGACGGGGTTCCGTGCCGCCTCCCGGCGGCTGTACTTTCTCACGGCGCTGTGTCTGGGCGCGGTGACCTGCACCGCCATGCTGGCGCAGGAGCTCATTCTGGCCCGCTGCGGTCAGCTGAGCTGGCGGACCGGGCTGCCGCTGCATCTGTGCAGCTGCATGGGGGTGCTGACCCTGCCCATGCTGCTCACCGGGAACCGTCATCTGACACACCTGAGCCTGTACCTGGGACTGCCCGGCGCGGCGGCGGCGCTGCTGTTCCCCGCCGTTGCCCCGACGCCCTGGCCCCAGCTCACCGCGCTGGCCTTCCATACCATGCACACCGGCGTGCTGCTCGCGCCGCTGCTGCCGCTGCTGACGGGCTGGCGTCCCGCGCCGGAGGGCGTGTGGGAGGCGGGCGGGTTTCTGGTGCTGCTGGCGCTGGTGGCGCTGGGCGTGAACGCGCTGACCGGCGGCAACTACCTGTTCCTCCAATCGCCCGCCTCGTCCGGGCCGCTGGGGCTGCTCGCCGGGCACGGGGTGACCGCGTACCGGCTGCTGCTGACGCTGCTGGCGGCAGCCGTGCTGGCGCTGGAGCAGGCCCTGGTGCGCCTGCTGCTCCGCCGCGCCGACCCCCTGCCCGCCCCCGGGCTGGCCCCCTGGCGTTTGTAAAATCTGCGTAAAATCTGTGTAAGCCCGATTTACAACCCCCGACGATTATGTTACATTATGGCTGTTGAAACGGAAAGATGCGATGATGATGTGACATCGGAGGGATACCATGTCGGTAATGAATGTGCTGTCACTGCTGGGAGGCCTCGGCCTCTTTCTTTTCGGTATGAAGATTATGGGTGAGGGCCTGGAGCGCGCGGCGGGCAATCGCCTGAAGCGCCTGCTGGAGCTCGTCACCCACAACCGGGTGCTCGCCATGCTGGCGGGCATTCTGATCACCGCGGTCATCCAGTCCTCCTCCGCCACCACGGTGATGGTGGTGGGCTTCGTCAACGCCTCGCTGCTGACGCTGACCCAGGCCGTGGGCGTCATTATGGGCGCGAACATCGGTACCACGGTCACCTCGCTGATGCTGTCGGTGAAGCTGGACTTCGGTGCCATCTTCGCCTGTCTGGGCCTGATCCTCTCCTGCCTGCCGGGCCGCTTCCGCACCGCGCGGCAGTTCGGTCAGGTGACCATGGGACTGGGCATCCTGTTCGTGGGCATGAACACCATGTCCTCCGCCATGTCGCCCCTGCGGGACTGGCAGCTGTTCCGGGACGCCATGACCACCATCAGCAATCCCCTGCTGGGGGTGCTCATCGGCGCGGCGATCACCGCCATCCTGCAGTCCTCCTCCGCCAGCGTCGGCATTCTGCAGGCCCTGGCCGGTGAGGGGCTGATTCCGCTGGATTTCGCCATCTTCATCCTGTTCGGTCAGAACATCGGCACCTGCGTCACCTCGCTCATCGCCTGCGCGGGCACCAACGCCAACGCCAAGCGCGCCGCCGTGGTGCATCTGCTGTTCAACGTCATCGGCACGGTGCTGTTCGTCATTCTGGCGCTGCTGCTGCCGCTGGCGGACTGGATTCAGGCCCTGTCCCCCGGCAACCTGCGGCTGCAGATCGCTCTGGTGCACATCCTGTTCAACGTGGTCACCACGGCGCTGCTGCTGCCCGCCTCCCCGCTGCTGGAGCGGGCCGCGTGCCTGCTGGTGAAGGATGAGCCGGAGCTGGGCGAGTCCATGCGGCTGAAGTACTTCGACGAGCGCCTGCTCAAGACTCCGCCCATCGCCTGCGAGCAGCTGTTCCACGAGGTGCAGCGCATGGGTGACATCGCCCGGGGCAACCTGACCGGCACCATCGCCTGCTTCTCCGAATGGGACGAGGCCCGCAGCCAGGAGATTGAGCACAACGAAAACGTGCTGGACTTCCTCAACAAGGAGATCACCGCCGCGCTGGTGGAGGTGAACGGTCTGGATCTGAACGACCACGACACGCGCCTGGTGGGCTCCCTGTTCCACGTCATCAACGACCTGGAGCGCGTGGGCGACCTGAGCATCAACGTGCTGGACGCAGCCAGGGTGCGCGTCCAGGAGGAGATCAAGTTCTCCAGCAAGGCGGTCAGCGAGCTGGAGGAGCTGTCCCGGCTGGTGACGGAGCAGCTGGACAACGCGCTGGAGATGTTCCGCACCCAGTCCGACGATGCGGCGCGCATCGACGCCATCGAAGCCACCGAGCAGCAGATTGACGACATGGTGGATGCCCTGCGCACCCACCATCTGGATCGCCTGAAGAACCGCAAGTGCTCCGCGAAGAACGGCATGCTCTACATGGACCTGCTCACCAACCTGGAGCGCATCGCCGACCACGCCGAAAACGTGGCGACCTCCGTGGACCACGAGACGCCGATGGGACTGTGGGAATAAGCCATGCAGCATGGGCCGGCCTCCCGAAAACGGGAAGCCGGCCCTGTTTCTATGTGATTCTTTCCGGTTCTTCACGGTTTCCTGGGGGATTAACGCGCTAAAGTATATCATGGCTTCGCCTTGAGAGGAACGGCAATGAAGGGCTGGCTTGCATTTTTCAGCATCAGCCCACTCGCTGAAATCTCGATTTTTTCCTTTGTTTTCAGAAATCCCCCAGGTTTCCGTGATGAGCCTTCTTTCCCGGTCGGGGGATCGGAAAGGGCAGCCCCCCTCCCCGGGGAGC
>JAEDKS010000212.1 GCA_016295665.1 Clostridia bacterium | reverse complement strand
CTCAGGAGCTGGCCTCTCTGGCGGACTGCTATGTGGATGACGCGTTCGGCTCCTGCCACCGCGCGCACTGCTCCACCGAGGGCGTGACCAAGTTCACCAGCCCCAACGTGGCGGGCTACCTGATCGGCAAGGAGCTGGCGGTCATGGGCAAGGCGCTGGAGAACGCTGACCGTCCCTTCGTGGCGGTGCTGGGCGGCGCCAAGATCGAGGACAAGCTGAACGTCATCAACAACCTGCTGGAGAAGGTGGACACCCTCATCATCGGCGGCGGCATGGCCTTCACCTTCCTCAAGGCCAAGGGCTACGAGGTGGGCAAGAGCCTGCTGGACGAGAGCAAGATCGACTACTGCAAGGACATGATGAAGAAGGCCGAGGAGAAGGGCGTCAAGCTGCTCCTGCCCGTGGACACCGTGTGCATCAAGGAGTTCCCGAACCCCATCGACGCGCCTGTGGAGACGCTGGTGTGCGATGCGAATGCCATCCCCGCCGACATGGAGGGCTGCGACATCGGCCCCAAGAGCCGTGCGCTGTTCGCCGAGGCCGTGAAGGCCGCCAAGACCGTGGTCTGGAACGGCCCCATGGGCGTGTTTGAGAACCCCACCCTGGCTGCCGGCACCCTCGCGGTGGCGCAGGCCATGGCGGATTCCGAGGCCATCACCATCATCGGCGGCGGCGATTCCGCGGCGGCGGTGGAGCAGATGGGCCTGGGCGAGAAGATGACCCACATCTCCACCGGCGGCGGCGCCTCTCTGGAGTATCTGGAGGGCAAGGTGCTGCCCGGCGTGGCCTGCCTGGACGAGAAGTAAGCATACCGCCCCGGGTCGGGGAAAACCGGGGGAGCTGCGCCAAGCGGCTCCCTCGCCTTTTTCGGACGAACGGAAACCATCCGAACAACCAACAGAACAACAGAAGGAGGGGATTCCCATGCGGAAACCCATCATTGCCGGCAACTGGAAGATGAACAAGACCCCCGCTGAGGCGGCGGCCCTGGTGACGGAGCTGAAGCCCCTGGTGGCGGACGCGAACTGCGACGTGGTCGTGTGCGTGCCCGCGGTGGACTTCGCGGCGGTCAAGGAGGCCGCGGCGGGCTCCAACATCCACCTGGGCGCCCAGAACGTCCACTGGAAGGAATCCGGCGCCTACACCGGCGAGCTGAGCGCCGATATGCTGGTGGCGGCGGGCTGTGAGTACGTCATCATCGGCCACAGCGAGCGCCGTCAGTACTTCGGGGAGACCGACGCCACCGTCAACCAGCGCGTGCTGGCGGCGGTCAAGGCCGGGCTGAAGGTCATCCTGTGCGTGGGCGAGATGAAGGCCGAGCGCGAGGCCGGCTACACCGACGCCCTGGTCGAGTACCAGACCCTCATCGCCCTGACCGGCCTGACCGATGAGCAGGTCGCGGAGGTGGTCATCGCCTACGAGCCCGTGTGGGCCATCGGCACCGGCCTCACCGCCACCGACGAGCAGGCCAACGAGACCATCGGTGTCATCCGCGCCGCGCTGGCGAGGAAGTACGGCGCTGAGGTCGCGGACAAGGTGCGCATCCAGTACGGCGGCTCCATGAACCCCAAGAACGTCAAGGGCCTCATGGCCCAGCCCGAGATCGACGGCGGCCTCATCGGCGGCGCGTCCCTGAAGGCGCCCGACTTCTCGCTGGTTGTGAACTACGACAGGTAAGCCCCCCGGGCCGCGGCGTTTGATGGACGTGCGCGGCCCTTCCCCGTTCCGGGGGTGCGGAGCTGTGCGGGATATACATTTGTATATGGGTGTATCGGCGCGTATACGAAAAATACCAACCCCAACCGTAACCCCAACCGTAACCCTAACCCCATCCTTAACCCCATCCTTAACCGGAAACAGAGACAGAACCACATGGCATGTACGGGTCGGCTGACGCCGCCGTACACCGCCGTCCCTCACGGGGGTTCCCACCAACACACACACCCAATGGAAAAAGGAACCATTTTTCGGAAAAGAAAACCACGGATTTCATCAGCCGTGGCAGGAAGCACGGAGGTGTTCCCGGCTTGGTCATCAAAAATATGCGGCGCTCGGATTGGCCCCGGGTGGAGGAGAGCGCCTACCGGCAGGCGGACATGACGCTGATGGGTGCGCCCTGCACGGTGTCGCTGCTCCTTCTGCGGCGGGTCACGGAGCCGCTGACGGTCATGAATGGCGGCGAGCGGGTGACCATCGTCGCGCCGGGGTACACCTGGCTGCAGGCCGCCCGGGACGGGGCGCCCGTGTGGCTCACCGCCATGTACGATGACGGGGGCCGCCTGCTGCAGATGTACTTCGACATCACATCCGGCAACGAGGTCACGGGCATACCGGTGCCGCGCTTCCGGGATATGTACCTGGACCTGGTGCTGACGCCCGGGGGACAGGTGTTCGAGCTGGACGCGGACGAGCTGGAGGACGCCTGGCGCGCCGGGGACATCACCGGGGACGAGAAAAACCGCGCCAGAGCGGCCTGTGACGCGCTCCACGGCTGGCTGGACGAGCACTGGGCCGCGCTCACAGCGGCCTGTCAGCAGGCCCGGGAGACGCTCCTGCGGGGCTTCCCGGAGGCGTAGCGTTCCCCGCGGGATATGCCTGCGCGGAAAACGCGTCAGAATGGCCTCTGACAGCCTTTGTGCGGCTGGGCGCACTCGTATCAAGGGAATGGGGTGCGGGCCCCTCACAGGATCATTTCGGGGCCTTTACGCGCATTTCCCGGCGGCGCGGGATGCCCGCCCTCCCTGCTATCTGTGGAAAGGAGCTGATTCCATGCTGATTCGCCACGCCAACGCCTTTCTGGGCGGTCATTTCGAGCCGGACACCGAGGTGCGCATCCACAACGGCTGCGTGCAGGAGGTGGGCCACGGGCTGGAAAACGGCCTGTACGAGGACATCATCGACCTGGGCGGCGACTACCTGCTGCCGGGCTTTGTGGACGTGCATATCCACGCCTACCGGGGCAGCGACACCATGCAGGGCGAGGAGGCCGTGCGCCGCATGAGCCGCGACCTGTACCGCGGCGGCGTGGCGGCGTTCCTGCCCACCACCATGAGCGCCTCGGAGGAGGACACCCGCCGGGCCGTGGAGGGCGTGCGCCGGGTCATGGCATCGCCCGAGGGGCTGGGGGCCCGGGTGCTGGGGGCCCACATGGAGGCCCCGTTCCTCCAGCCCAAAAAGGCCGGGGCGCAGGTGCGCGTGGTCATGACGGAGAATGCGCTGAAATT